>JABSPR010000348.1 GCA_013214975.1 Flavobacteriales bacterium | reverse complement strand
TTCTTATACTTTGAAATGACATATTCCTATGCATTCTACCTATTTGTAATGGAGATAGGTAACTACCACTTTTAGTTCCTCCTAGAATATTATTAGTACAACTATTACCCAGTGTATCAGAAACACATCCCCAAAATCCATCATGTGGGCAAACATGATTATTATTCGGTACTGGTGAACAATTAAACTCTATAAGCCCTGGAGATACAGTACCAAAAACATCAGTGAGAAAATCCAGGTCACTAATAGTTCGGGTATCATCTCCTCCTCCAATTTCTGTTTTGTATGTATGTCCTAGACCTATATTATGAAAAACTTCATGTAATAGGTGTTTAGCAAACCCGTCATCATAATGCATAATAATTAATGGATCATCTGTTCCACTTTTTAATGTGGTCACACCAAGCTCCTTACTAAGGTCTTTAAAACCTACATGAGTTGCAGCGAGTCCAGCGATAGTTGAAGAGACTCCATTCGTAATATGAATAGGGAGATGATGTCGGTTATAGTTATTAGGATGATAGAATTTAACATGGTTTATAAAATTAATAGGGCCACTTGTAGAAACATTTCTTTGATTATTTTGATAGTCATAAAATTCGCCTACTTCAAAACGAATTCTAATGTCATCAATCTCGTCATTTGGATTGAGTATTGGATCTGACGGAGGGTTGAGCTTCTCACATCGATCGTTCATTTTGTGAACTATTTCGACCAGTCGATCATAATGATTAACATTGTTATTGGGATCCCAATTATCTAATGAATCTGGATTTTCACTTTGCCATATATGAAAATCCAGAATTATTGTTTTAATAGCGGTTGTATTATCAGGAATATAGCTGCCTTGATGTTTGTAAAAACTTTGATACGCACTACTCTGCTCTTCACATGATTGACCATATGACTCACTGTTTAGATGAATCAGAATTAAAAAGGAAGCAAATGTGAAGACAACTTTAATAAATGAAATTTTCATGAATAATGTGATAAATGATATTAGAGAAGGGTAACCTTTTTTGATTTCAACCCAAGTTTTACAATATAAATCCCTTTAAAACCTTGCATTTCAATTTTTGTTTTAGTTCCCGTTAATTTCTTTTCTTTAACTAGACTTCCTGTAATATCATATATTTTAGCGTCTAAGGGGGATAGGTTGGAATTGTTTACGTGAATAATAATTTCATTTCCGTAACTATAAATATTCGCATTTTGATCGGAATAATCTATTATTCCAACAGTACTCTTAGCTCCGGCCTCAATGCAAACTCCTACACTATCCTCATAGGCATACTCCTCAATTATGGTCGTTCCAAAACCGTTCACAACTAATTTCACCCAACCATAATGGTAGTCATTATTTGAGTCTTTAAATTTCAAACCGGCATAAGTGGTTTTATTGGCAAAGTTTCCATTCGAAATAAGTGTATCTATTCCAGAATAAGTATTCTGCTGAATACCAGTATAAGGGTCAGATGGCCAAGTTGAAAATCCCCACCATCCTGTAGTACTCGCAATCCCAAGAATCCCAATTCCAGATACAAAAGACTGAACTGAGCTAATATGATAGCCGGAACTTAAAGTAGAAGGATTAGAAGTTCCTATTACCCTGAAGCCATTTGAACCTAGCGCATTTATGTCTGCCCGCCAATATTCAGTTCTTAAATAACTCACCCACCCATAGGTGAAATTAGAGTCTGGATTAAAATAAATAGTGTCCACCAATTTCTCAGTTCCAGTATTATGGTACTGAATATTTGAAATCGTAAAATCAGTTAAATTGTCATTATTTAAATCTAAATCAAAACTGCTATTATCGATTATTACAAATGGATCCAATTCTGTATCATATACTTGGGAATAGGACGTGGATGTAGTTAATAGGGCTCCTGCAACTGTAGAATAGGAAGCTAATTTTTTAGCTAAATTATTCATGAGATGTTAATTCCAAAAAATGCAACCGCGAATCTAAACTATCTTTTTAATAGAACCTATGATAAATGAACAACATCGAGCAATCTGTGTGGTAACAGCTATCACCAGAAATTATCGGGTAAATGGATAAAAATAGTATCGCTATTTATTTCTTGACAACTCTTAAAATCTCATTATGACTGGGGAAGCCCATTCTAAGATAATATATACCTGGCGCTTCATTAATTTCAAGTTTTTGTATGCCAGGGGTATTGTACGTGTTTTGATATATTTTTTGACCGTTAATATTGAAAACTTCAACATTTACTTCTTTTTGTTCGCCGTACTCAATTGATAGTTGTCCAAAGCAAGGGTTTGGATAAACTTTCGCGAAACGAATTTCGGTATCCAAGTCATTAATGCTTACATAATAGGGCTCATAACAAGGGGAACCAGGTGAATATATAGTTGTATATATTTGATCGTCATTCTCATGATAGCATAATAATTGATAGTAACTCAAACCAACCACAAAGCGATTGAATGTGCCCCCGCTAAACAATCCAATTGTACTTCCAATACCTTCAATCCAATATTCGAAACTACTACCATTCTCTTCGTGCTCTCCTAACAGGGATACTTTAAATCGCTTTCTATATATTGTGCCGATCAAGATTGAATCCACTTCCAATATTACAATCTCTTTGTTATATATAACCGAGTTAGAAACGCTTTCGAATGGAAATACTGTAAGTGTGTCTAAAGCATTTACTTGGAAATCGTAAAGGAGTAGTGGCTGAATAGAATCGTGTCGAATAGCCCATATTTTTTTATTTTCATCTTCACGGAGTGCCGCGTAATAACTTGCGTTTTCTATATCAAATGTGGAATCTTCGAGAGATCTATAATACTTTTTATAATCAACCCCTCCAATAGTTGTATCACCCGAAACGTAGAATTTATCTGTATTAACAGACCAAACGGCATTTGAGTCTGGAAATGGAACGTACTCTTGTGCTTTTCCTAGATAGAAGGAAAGAGAAAGAAGAGTTGCAAGTATAATTTTTGTTCTCATCGTATATAATATCCCGAAAAGGGTTATGTGCCCTAGATTGGAAGTGGATTTTATTTAACACAAATTAGGCAATATTTCTGCAAAATAGCTTTGTGACAGAGATGAAGCGACTCTTTTTATATTAATTATAGAACATTGATATCTTCTGATTCGATGGCAAGATCTCATAGATTAAAATTATTTGTTTCTTATGATGTACAAAAAAAATGAACTCGTAAGTTGTTGATATAAAAGAAATGGCCTGATCTGCTTCCGGATAATTACTGTAAAAGAAGAGGCAATATGCGTTTATTTTAATCATAACCTCTCTGGATACGGTGGTATCCCTAACATTCTGATGATCGTTTTTACCTGCAACGGCGTGAATAACCTACCAAAAGGTTTTCCTACCACTCTTAAAGAAGGTTTTATCCATTTGTTAAAAGTTTTGATATTTACGCCGTAGGCTCGTGCCAGTTGAGTTTTTGTAAGAGCGGTTCGTAATTTGAAATTGTGATCCATTTGCATGACTTTCAAACGAAAATCTCTATAAAAAATTGTGATCAACCATTCGTAATAAAAGGGCTAATTCCAAACTAAAACAAGGTACTAACAAGCACTTACCGAGTACTAGATGAGCACCATCACGCATGTCCGTAACTATTACAATAGCGCGAGTTATAGCCTAATACTTCTTAATACCTCCGCGAAACACCTGTTTCCTATAGAAATAAGACAATTGCATATAGAAAACGATATAAAAAGGATAAAGGAAGCATATAAGATACTCATACAATTCAGGTCAACTGTAATGTTGAAAACTTTATATTATTGTATATCTCATTTTATGAGATACTCAATTGTTACTTTTTATATTTACGTAGAACAAACAAAATCCATATGAATCGAATTAAAGAAGTCTTAGAAGAAAAAGGCGTTAATCAGACTTGGCTTGCTGGCAAGCTCAATAAGAGTTATAATATGGTTAATTCCTACGCTCAAAATCGAAGACAGCCAAGCTTGGAAATTTTGAATAGGGTTGCTGTTATTCTAGAAATAGATGTAAAGGATTTAATTGTTTCAAACAAAATTGCTAACTAAGGATGCAAGAACAAGAAGTTAGAGAACAGCTTGAGTTGATTCTGAAAAATGATCCAACTAACTACGACCAAATTGTAGAGCTATCAACAATATTGGCTTCATTCGATAAAGAGAATGTAAGGTTTTCAGTTGATGCAGGAATAATCAACAGGCTGGGTAAGGAATTGGTGGGACGACATGAAACGGCTGTTTCTGAATTAGTCAAAAACTCTTATGATGCTGATGCAACAGAAGTGAAGCTAATTTTCAAGGAGGCTTATGATGAAGGAGGAATACTGAACCTAGAGGACAACGGTGTTGGTATGACAATGGATCAATTGGTAAATGGTTTCATGCGATTGTCATCATCAGATAAAATTCACAATCCAACTTCTCCTAAATATGGTCGAACTCGTGCTGGTCGAAAAGGAATAGGAAGGTTTGCAACTCAAAGACTGGGTACAAAGCTAACTGTCATCACGCAAACTTTAGATACTGAATATGCGCTCAAAATTGTAATAGACTGGGAGAAATTTGAAATGGACAAAGACTTGTCCTCGATTACTAATTCAATTGAACAAGTATCAAAGAATAAAGAGGAAGGAACTAGTTTGATTATAGAAGGCTTAAGAGATTGGTGGACAGATGCCATGATTAAAAGAGTCTACAGGTATACGGCTGATCTGCTTCAACCTTTTCCTCTCTCGAAAGAACGAAAAGATGCTGAAGAAGATAAAGAAGACCCAGGCTTTAGTAGTTCTTACTTTAGAGATAATGAAGGCAATAAAATTATTGATGAAGAAGAGGCTTTCTTAAAGCACGCCTTGGCTGAAATTGAAGGGTATGTTCTTGCTGATGGGCAAGGATGCTGGGCACTCGAAAGCAATAAGTTAAATTTTCCGCAAGAAGTTTTTTTGATAGGGAAAGAAAAAGAGTTACCTGAATCAAAATTTGAATTGATAAAAGGAATCCATTTTAAATGTTATTATTTTCTCTATGATTCAAATTTGCTTCCAAAGCAGTCAATGACTTTAATAAGAGAAGTTGCTAATGAAAGAGGAGGAGTACGGTTATACAGAAATGGATTTAGAGTTCTTCCATACGGTGAAAAGCTAAATGATTGGCTAGGTTTAGATGACTCTTCAGGACAAAGAGTCATTATTCCTTCTCATAGAAATATTAACTTTTTTGGATTTGTTGAAGTTTCAGATAATTCTGGGCTAAAGTTTGATGAAACCTCAAGTAGAGAAGGTCTGTTTGAAAATGATGCCGTTGAAGAACTGGTTAATTTTGTTCATAGGTCAATTATTAGCGCAGTGCTTAAAGTCGCAGATTTAAGAGGAAGAAAGCAAACGGCTGGACAAAAGGGATTTATCAAAGCGTCTCCAACTGAAAAAGTGGACAGTGCTATTGCTGACCTTAAAGACGCCTATGAAGAAAAAAGCACTGATGATTCAAAACAAGAAGGTTCCGAATCAAAAAAGGAGAAGTTTAAAGAGGCGTATAAAAAGCTATTAGAAGGGCGTGAAGAAGAGAAAATAGCTAAACAGGCATTGATAGATGAAAATAATATGCTCCGAATTTTGGCTAGCTTAGGCCTCGTAATAGGGGAGTTTGTACATGAGGTCAAGCGATTCCTGCCTGGATTTAACACTGATACCGAATTTCTTAAAAAGGCAGTTAAAGATTATTCAGAAGCTTTGAGTAGAGTTGAACGACTAGAAATAAACTTAAAGTCGTTTACGACATATACTTCATATTTTGATAAGGCAATTTCACGGAATGTTTTAAGAGAATTAGAACCTATCGAAATAAAGGATGCCGTGAATGATTTTCTAGATGTAATAGGTAATGAACTTGTCAGATCGGGTATCGTTCTTGAAAAGCCAATTTATGAAGGGTTTGATTTGTATACTACACCAATGCACCCGTCAGAGTGGGCTTCTATTCTATTTAACTTTTATACAAATTCAAAGAAAGCCATTAGAAGAAAAGGAGTAAGTGGAGTAATCGGAATTAGATGCGCCGAGGAAAAGGGAAATATTATTGTGGAATTTTATGATAATGGTGATGGAATAGTAAAAGGAAAAGAAGAAGAAATATTTAGTGCTTTTAATACGATCTCTTCAGTCTCTGATCATGGTTCTTCTGATTCCGAAACATTGGTAGGAACAGGATTAGGATTGAAAATTATCAGAGATATAATAGAAAGTTATGGAGGAGAGGTGTTTGTGTCATCACCCAAAAAAGGCTTTTCAACAACAATGAGGATTGAGATCCCCAAAAATCAAGAAGTAGAAGATAATGAGTAAGCCCAAGTTTTTATATATAGATGATGAAAATGATGAATCCGTTGAGGCAATTGTAGCAGGATTTAATGATCAAGGACAAATAGAAGTTGTGTTACATCCATTGGATGAAACCAAAGATTTTGAATCACTAAAAAAAGTTTTACTTAATTCAAAAATTGACGGTTTAATACTTGATTTAAGATTAGATGGAGAAGGCCCTAATAGAGTTGAATTTTCAGCTGCAACGCTAGCTCAGGATATTAGAACTTTATCATCGAGAAACGAATTAAATTCATACCCGATTATTTTGTGTTCGACAGAACCGAATATTAGGGAAACCTACAATGTGGACAAATCAAGTCATGATTTATTTGATTATAAATTTGAAAAATCAGCAGAACCTGATTATACGAAATTCTCACAAAAACTATTTTCCTTGAGTGATGGGTATACTTGGTTAGGCGCTGAAAAAAGGAATATTAATAGCGTTTTAGATAGAGAGAATCTTGATGAGATTGATGCTAGGATTTATAGTAGGTTTGAGATTGAAGGTGAAGAGGAGTTTACTCCCAACGATTATGCGAAATTCATAATTAATGATCTTTACCATCATCCTGGAGCATTAATAAAAGAAAGAGTTTTGGCCGCAAGATTAGGAATTGATATAGCCAATTCAAAGGATTGGAATAAATTAAGAGACGATTTCCTCATTTCTTCGAAATTTACAGGGTTATTTGGAAATGGATGGACAAGATGGTGGGCTGATAAAGTAATTACATTATTTAATGAATGGTCAGATCAAGAGTATTTAGCTTCTCTCAATGCAAAACAAAGGGTTCAAATAATAAGTGAAAAAACAGGCCTAATTGAATTAGTTGCTGCTGAACCAATTAAAAGATGTTCTAGTACAGAATTTTGGACAATATGTGAAGGACTTAAATTACCAATTGATCCTTTAGAGGGTTTAATCATTTATGAAAGAAAAGAACTAAAGCCGTGGCAGGAAAATAAATACATTTCGTTCCATGCAGCCGAGGAAGAAAGAATAGGGAGAAACATAGGATTGCGTCCACATCCATCTGAGGAAGATAAGATTTCGGAGATTAAGGAATCGATTACTAAGGACGCTGGGAAATGATTGAAAAATTCAGAAAGAAAAGAGCTGATGAACTCCTTATAGTAGCCAGAGCAATTGACAAGTTATTTGGTTCAAATAAAGGGCATAAAACGGTTCTGACGACGCCAATTATTACTGCTGCTAAGCAATTGGAAAAGAACTTACTAAACCTTGATAGGGATAAAAATTGGGGTTATGAAATAGTAAACTTCAAAATGCCAGTGGAGACTATCAAGCATGTAAGACCAGAAGGGATAAAAAACGTTGAACTCTCGTTAAATATGAAGTTGGTTGCTGACTCAACAAAATGGGGGACATTAGAAGATCCATTGTTAGAATTATCTTTTCATGTAACATTAAGAGCAATCAATAGCAATAAAACAAGTTATTTATGTTTTCATATCGATAAACATGATATGGCAAAATTCAGCACTGAACCACATCCTATTTATCACATTCAATATAGCCCTAAACCCAAAAACGTTAGTAAAGAAGACTTTGATTATGGAAATATTTTACATTTAGATACTCCTAGAATCCCACATTCTCCTGTTGATTTTACACTTGGATTTGGCCTTCTTATTTCAAGTTTTTTACCAAGTAAGTGGGATAAGCTGATGCGAGATCCTTTTTTCAAGAAGACATATACTGATTACCAAATAGGCATCTTAAAACCTTACGCACATACCTTAGCAGATAATTGGAAGCCTTTTAATAGTAACGACACCTCTTGGAGTCCGATCAATCACCTCATACCTTATGTAGTTTGAGAAAAGAGATATTTAAATATTTGCGGTCTTATACCTTTGCTCCTAAAGAGATAAATAGGTTAATAGTTTCCTCCTTTCTACATGCTAAGAAAATTAAGAAGGTTAGAAATAGTTACTTGAATAAATTAATAATTCAAGAAGGAGACGATGATCATGATAAGCTTTTAGAATTTGTAAAAATTCAAACAGTAGATTCTTTTGAGCAGTTAATTGAACTCTTTGAATTTGTAATATCACCAGAAGAGAAAATTGTAAACGGAGCGGTATATACTCCAGAATATATTAGAGAATATATAGTAAGGAAATCTTTCGAATCACACGCCCAAGAGATAAGTGATTTGCAAATATGTGATCCCGCTTGTGGTTGTGCTGGATTCTTATATACCACAGCTCAAATATTAAGGGAGGAAACACAATCTTCCTACAAAGAAATTTTCAAGAATCAACTTTTTGGATTGGACACTGAAGAATATTCTGTTGAACGATCAAAATTGCTTTTATTACTTCTTGCAATCTCAGAAGGAGAAGATCTTAAAGTATATGATTTCAATCTTTATAAAGGCAATGCATTGGATTTTAATTGGAGAACGCAAGATGAATCCTTTGAAGGGTTTGATATAGTAGTAGGAAACCCTCCTTATGTTTGTTCGCGGAACATGGTTAAGGAATCTTTAGATTTAGTTAAGAATTGGTCGGTTTCTCAAAGCGGTCACCCTGATTTATATATTCCTTTCTTTCAGCTCGGATATGAAATTTTAAAACCAAAGGGTATCCTTGGCTATATTACGGTGAACACATTTATTAAAAGCGTTAATGGTAGATCTCTAAGAAACTATTTCTCCAGCAATAGAGTAGATATTAAAATCATCAATTTTGGAGGTGAACAGATATTCAAAAATAGAAGTACATATACGTGTATATGCTTTCTGCAAAATTCCATTGGTAGCGTTCGTTACAAAAAAGCTCTATCTGCTGACTTGAATAAATTAAGAGATAACCAATTTATTAGGTTTGACTATGACTCTTTAGCTGATAATGATGGATGGAATTTGGTTGAATCTGTTGATCAAACCAAGTACATCAATAAAATTGAATCTGTAGGAACACCCCTAAAGAATCGATTTGTAACAAGGAACGGGATCGCGACCTTGGCTAATTATATTTACAAGTTTTTTCCTGTTTCAGAAGATGAGAATTATTACACATTAAGAACAAAGGAGGGGAAAGATTATCCAATAGAAAAAGATATTTGTAGAGACATTGCTAATCCTAATAAACTTAGGTCTGAAAAGCAGTTAAAAGAAAATACTGAGAAGATTATTTTTCCGTACGAATCGATGAAGAATGAGTTGATAGTGCTCGATGAAAACACCTTTATTAATAAATATCCTCTTACTTACAAATATTTAAGCGACCATAAAGTAGTGTTAAGGAGACGAGATAAAGGAAATAAGAAATATGAAAAATGGTACGCATATGGTCGAAGACAGTCAATGGACATTAATGCATATAAATTGTTTTTCCCACACATAAGTGAACGTCCTTCATTTACTATTTCTAAAGACAAAGCGCTTCTGTTTTATAGCGGGATTGCCATAGTTTCTGAAAGCTTAAAAGAGCTGAAAGTATTAAAGAGAATTATGGAATCAGATGTATTCTTTGACTACATTAAAAACATGACGAAAGATTATTCGTCTGGTTATATTTCGATGAGCAAAAATTACATCAAAAACTTCGGCATTTGTAAACTATCGAAATTTGAAGAGAACGAACTACTGGAAAGTGATAATCCTGAATTATTGATAAGAAATTATTACGGACTTGATTCTACTAATATGCTGTACACAAATCCTCAATCTGTACTTTCCAAAGTAGCTGAATCAAATATTGGTTACAGATAGGAGAGTTAATTCCTTTTTTAGGTTTCTTAGTCGTTAAATTTCGGAATATCAAATGTTGGAAATTCAAATACGTTAACTAACACAAAACAATAATCCCACTCCATTCCCGTTTAACTTCTACAACCACAGCGGTATTCCTAAATACCTAGAAGATAAGTTTCAATAAATCTCCTCAACGTGGTTTTCTAAAACTGAACAACACATGAGCGAAGAAAAATATTACATAACCATTGAGCGAGCCAAAGTTCAAATTCCCAGATATAAATTTTGGACAATAAGAGATCAACAAGGAATTATAATTTACAGAAGCGATGAGGTTGACGATAGAAGTTTTTCCGACATGCTAGATCAAGTTATCAAAGAAAATGTAGACCCTGAAATCTCTTTTAAATTTGGAACTACTGATAATTCTGCAAGGCATAACACTCCTTATTTTATAAAACTAAATGATGAGATTCCATTGATGACACTAAACAAGTCAGCTTAGCGAAAACAATAATCACTTACATTTCAACGTTATTAATACCATAATGCACCTGATGATTCCACATCGCATTCTCTAACCCGTGCATTGAACAGGACAAAAGGTTGTTCTTCTATTTTTATAATTCCTGACCTTTTAATTTTTTAACCAGCCTTGAATTGGTTTCATAAAACCAGTCAAGACCAAAAATTGAAAAGCATGAAAAAAATAGGAAAAATATCACTTGACCGTTGCAAGTCATTGCTTAACAGGGGTTCAGATAATTATTCTCTAGAAGAATTAAGAAAAATTCGAGATTTTTTGTACTTTATAGCTAGAATTGATATTCAATTATTCTATAAGAAAATGCAGAATAAAGTAGAGCAAAAATCAATTCAAATAGATAATGATATAGAATATGGACAGGCCAGTTAATAGCGATGAATAAAAGAGCGATAATTTACACGAGAGTTTCAACAGACGAACAAGCGGACAAAGGTTACAGCTTACGAGATCAAGAAGAACGGCTCAGGAAATATTGTGAACTGAAAAATATCGCCGTTGTTACTCATTACCAAGATGACCACTCTGCAAAGACATTTGAAAGACCAGCATTTAAAAAGATGGTTGAGTTTATTAAATCAAATAAACGAAATGTAGACCTTTTACTCTTTATCAAATGGGACAGGTTTTCAAGAAACGCTACTCATTCATACGCAATGCTGGATAAATTGAGCGTTCAATTTAACGTAGAATCCCAAGCTATAGAACAACCTTTAGATTTATCAATACCCGAAAACAAAGTTATGTTGGGTTGGTATTTGATACTTCCAGAAGTAGAAAACGACAGGCGTTCCATGAATGTAACAAGTGGCATGAGAAAAGCGCGAAAGGAAGGTCGGTTTCTTGGTGTTGCCCCCAAAGGATATGCGAATAAAAGAGATGACAATAATAAACCCATAATAGTACCCAACGAAAACGCACCGTTTATAGAAAGAGCATTTGAAATGATGGCTTCAGGAGAATGTAGTCAGGTTGATACTCTTAAAGAATTAAAATCGGATGGCTTTAAGTGTAGTAAAAACCAGTTTTCGGTTTTACTCAGAAATTACACCTACATCGGAAAACTCAAAATCCCAGCTTACAAGGAAGAAGAAGAGATTGTTGTTGAAGGAATTCACGAAGCTTTGATATCCGAACCATTGTTCCATAAAGTTCAACAAAATATTAACGGCAAATCAAAGAAAGCTCCACCCGTCTACAAAAAACAGGATGACTTACCTCTAAGAGGAAGTCTAAATTGTGAATGTTGTGGGAGAAAACTAACTGGAAGCGCATCTAAAGGAAACGGAGGCAGGTATTTCTATTATCACTGTACAAAAGGATGTAAAATAAGATATAAAGCAAAAGATTTGAATAGTCAGTTTGAAGAGTTGCTTGGAACATTCACGGCCAGTAAAGAAATCACACAACTGTATTATAAAATCATCAACAATGAGCTAAAAGATAATGGTGCAAGCAAAGGAGCAAAAGTTAGAAAAGTAAATGAGGCCATTGAACTCAATGAGAATAGAATTAGCAAACTTCAAGATGATTTTGCGGACGGAAATATTTCAAGTTCGGATTACAATAGTATGAAGACAAAGTATGAGTATAAACTCAATGAATTGTCCGTTGACAAAGCCGAAATAAACGTTTTGAGCACCGAGTTTGAAGAGTACCTCAAGTTTGGTTGTTCTTTTATCGAAAATTTAGATGTAATCTACTCTGAATCAGATACAAATACCAAACAAAAGATAATTGGTTCGATATTTCCTGAAAACTTAACCTATTCTAAAAACGGATTTCGAACCACTCGAACCAATGAAGCAGTTCTTCTACTTTCAAGTCATAATAGGCAATACGAGGGAAAGCTAAAAGGACAAACTAGTAAAGAAACCAGTTTGTCCTATTCTGTGACCCCGATAGGATTCGAACCTATAATCGCTAGAGCCGAAATCTAGTGCATTATCCAGTTATGCTACGGAGCCATCTTGGAAGCGCAAATATAAAAGATAACAATCGGTTTAGGCTCGTTTGAGCTCAGATTAAACAATATTTCTATTCCTTATTAGTTTAACCAGTTACTTCGATTATTCCTACTTTTATATGGTGAGAGGAAAAGCCCTTATTATACTTCTGTTATTAGCTATCCAATCCTTCGCTCAAGGCGTAGGAATAGACCAGTGGAGAGACCATTTGCCTTTTACAAATACAATCGCAATCGTACATGCAGATGGTATTATTTACGGTGCCACTTCATCTGGAATGTTCAGTTATAACCTGGATGATAACTCAATCGAAACGTATTCGAAAGCTAATATTCTATCAGATGTTGGTATCACAGCACTTCGCTATAACGAATTTGACGGATCACTATTTATCACATACGAAAATGCCAATGTAGATATCCTAAAAGGAAATGAGGTATACAACATACCCGATATCAAACTTAAAAATATGATCGGCAATAAGACCATCAACGATGTGCATTTCATTGAGAACCTGGCCTATCTCGCTTGCGGATTTGGAATAGTGGTTATCGATATCGAACGAAAAGAAATTAAAGACACTTATTATATCGGAGAAAACGGAACTCAAATAAACGTTAACGATATCTCATCAGATGGTCAAAGTATTTATGCCGCAACCGATATTGGTTTTTATGAAGCATCACTTACAAGTTCAAACCTAGCCGATTTCTCTTTTTGGGAGCTTGATATAGCTTTACCAGAAGGAAAGTATTCGGAAGTAGAATATTTTAATAACGAAATTATTGCCGTTTTTTACCACAATAGAGTACCTGGTAATACAGACATGGATACCGTTTACGTTTATAACGGCGTAACCTGGGATCTTTTCTTCGATTCCACATTTTATCCTGTTAATGATATTTATGCCAACGATGAATCTATAACTATAGTTAGAGCAAACAATCTAAGCGTATATGGTGTAGACAAAGTTAGATTCAAGTATATATACAAATGGTACGAGAGTAATATTAAGATAAATACTGCTTTATATCTTCCCGATAATAACTATTGGATGGCTACAAAATATAGCGGAATACTCTACCAAAATTCAGAAAATGAAACAATACAAATTCGACCGAATGGCCCTGCCGATTTTAAGGCAATATCATTAACAAACGGAGGAAACAACGACATTTGGGTAGCCCCAGGAGGGTACAATACTGCATTAAACCCCATTAACACTAAAGGAAATATCTACCATTTTGAAAATGAAAAATGGTCGGAGTTCGGCAGTATAGAGCATCTAGATACTTTAAAAGATATCATCTCCATTACCGTAGACCCAAACAATAACGATAAAATTTATGCCAGCAGCTGGAATAGAGGATTGGTGGAAATTGAAGGCAAAGAAATTACCAACGTTTATTGGGATCCAAATAGCACTATTAGTAATCAGCAAGCTGCACCCGATTTCCAATCAATCCGATGTGGAGGTAGTGCCTTTGATGCGGAAGGAAATATATGGGTTTCGAATGCTCTGGTTTCGAATAATCTATGTGTTAAAACTGCCGATAATCAATGGTATTCGTTTTCGTTCGGAACATTAACGTCTACCACAACAGAGGCAATAGATATCATTGTTACAAGTAACGATCAGAAGTGGATTCTACTCCCAAAAAACGGAGGAATACTCGTGTACGACCACAACGGTACAATCGATAATGTAAGCGACGATAACTATACTAAACTAACCACAGCGGCTGGTTCAGGAAACCTACCCTCTAACGACGTTGTTTGCTTAGCGGAAGATCACGACGGCGAAATATGGGTAGGAACCAACAGTGGAGTGGGTGTGTTTTATTCACCCACTTTAATATTTGAAGGTCAAGATTATGACTCACAACAAATACTAATAGAGCGAGATGATTTTACTGAATACCTTCTTGAAAACGAACGAGTAACAACAATTACAATTGACGGTGGCAATCGCAAATGGATAGGTACACAAAACTCTGGTGTATATCTGCTATCCGAATCAGGATCAACAGAAATCAAGCACTTCGAATCCAGTAATAGTCCACTTCTTTCAAATACAATATTGGATATAGCAATAAATACGGATGGTGAAGTATTCATTGCAACGGATAAAGGAATTGTGTCTTACAGAAGCGGTTCTTCTACACCAGCACCGACATACGAAAGTGTCTTTGCTTTCCCAAATCCAGTTAACGAATCACACACTGGCGATATCGCAATTACTGGACTGGTTTCAAATACCATCTTTAAAGTAACAAACATTAGTGGCGAACTTATTTACCAAGCGGAAGCGGAAGGAGGCATGGGTGTATGGAACGGAAAAACCTATAATGGCGAAAGAGTAAGTACCGGTGTCTATTTGGTATTTGCCACTAAATCAGATGGTAGCATGTCGATTGCGACCAAGATACTCGTTATCAAATAAGATGCTTTATAATACCAGAGGCCTTGCAATTAAATACATCAAATATTCTGAATCGAGCGTAATAGCCACGATCTATACAGAGCTCTTCGGTATGCAGTCTTATTTTATTAATGGAGTAAGAACCCAAAAAGCCAAGATTAAAATCAATGCCTTACAGCCACTTTCTATATTAGACTTGGTTGTATATCACAAAGACAAAAAAAAACTCAACCGAATAAAAGAGCTAAGACTTAACCCCTTTCTCTCTATCCCAAATAGTATTTACAAGACATCGCTCACCTTATTCTTAGCAGAGATTATCCAAAAATCTATTAAGGAAGAAGAGCCAAACTCCAATCTTTTTGAATTTCTCATTGGCTCAATGCGATATCTAGATATGCAGGAAAGTTCATTTTCAAATTTTCACATCTTGTTTCTTGTCAAGCTTACCAGGTTCTTAGGCTTTTACCCACAGGTTAGTTCAACCAACCAAAACAACTTCTTTGACATGGAGAATGGCATATTCTTGGCTAAAAAAGAAGAACACTCTCATTTTATGAATTTGGAAGAATCAAGTCTCCTCAGCCTATTGCTTACTACTAGCTACGATAACCAAGATAAGCTGAAAATAGAGACCTTTAAGCGCAAAGCATTTCTTCTAAAGATGATCGATTATTATACTGTACACCTCTCTTTCTCGCAAGAAATTGTATCGCATAAAATATTAGAGGAGGCCCTGTATTAAAGCGATGATTATTGACTTCTCTCTTCAAATAAACAGAATGCTAGTACTTCGGGGATCTAAATAATAATTAAACTTAATCCGTTCGATCTATAGAAAACATTATTTTTGTTTCAAATCAAACTGACAGCATGCAAAAATCTACATCTTACATCGTATTACTATATGTAATTGGATTTATAGAAGGAGGGTCGTTAATGGCTTGTGAAATATTAGGACCTAAATTAATCGCTCCATTTTTTGGTACGTCGTTATATGTTTGGACTTCTGTTTTAGGTATTACACTTGGCGCTATGACAGCCGGTTATTGGGTAGGAGGTAATATTTCTGAGAAACACCCAACTAACAAAACTTTGTTCTATGCAATATGTACTTCAGCTGTTTTGATGCTTCTTATGCCTTTTATAGCACGAGGAGTTATGGGTATAACGATTAACACAATGGGAATTATTAGTGGTCCTTTCTTTTCTTCATTGATATTCTTATTCCCACCTATTTTCGTTTTTGGAACGGTATCTCCATTGGTAATTCAGTTGGCATCGAAAAATATTGAGAACGCAGGAAAAGTTGCCGGAACAGTTTATGGAATCTCTACTTTAGGTGGTATACTTGGTTTGGGAATTACAGGCCTTTATATGATTCCTGAGATTGGATTAAAAATGACTTGTGTAATTTTCGGTTGTATCTTATTTGTTTCAGCTGGTATCTTTATGGTACTAACCAAAAACATGAGCGAAGATAAAGTTGAAGCCCCTGCTAATTCGTAAGCTTCATCGTCTTCAAAATAGCTTCCATCTCCAATAAAAATCCCCTCTTATCGAATCCAGGAGCATAGATGTAAGAATCTAATACGATCACTCTGGCGTTCTCTTGATCAACTATGAAATACGTTAAGAATGGTCCACCCATAAAATCATTCTCCATTTTCCAAAGCCCTCTAACCTCGTAAGCTATATTTCCGAGGTATTTAATTTCACGAACATCCGGAACATAGCCTTTATAAGTTTTCATGTAAGAATTAGGTGTAGAACCTATTATATGCTTTCCGATTATACCATCTCTCAAAGAAAACATATCACTTTCTAAATTCGCCTTCCCTTCAAAAGGTAATTCGTAAAGCATAATTCCCAAACTTATTTGATGTACATGGCCACCTTTCGTTCTTTGTCTCTCAGCCTTACACCACATAAAACCTAGGGTGTCTTTAACAATCTTAAAGCCATCTGTTATTCGAATAGAAGTACTAAACTTTTCATTTACCCTTTCCGATATTTCTTCCGATAATCCCTGCTTTTGTCTTTTTTGCAGCCCTCTAATTTCATTCTGTTTAAAGCTCAGAAGAATTTCATCTCGGTTTTCTAAGAGTACATCTTCAAATTCTTCGATAGGAAGTTTCTTTATCTGAACTACGACCTGATCGGCAGCCCAAACGTCCCTCTTAAAAGCCATATTAGATATGCTCCCGGTATCTTTACCATCAATGTATATGATATTCTTATAATGCAGTAAAAGGCTTTTAAACTTCTCCTTAGGGACATTTTTAAACTTGTACTCTGCTTCAGCCTGATTAGAACCATAAAGAGGCACTGCTAGTACTTCTCGGAATATGTTCCCTATGTCGCCATTCCAATCGAAATCGCTCACAACAACCAATACACCACCAATGTCCCCAGCAGATTGCGGCAGCGTTCTTTTTTCATCGTCCTCATTACAAGCAATAAAGCTTATCGCAATAAAGAAATAAATAAAATAAAATTGAATTCTGTTTAACACGAGCATGTTAAACTAACGTTGAATTTGTAGAAATAGTGAATCAGAGTGAAGATTGGAATTAGCTAATCTCTTTGCTATCCGTATCATCCTTAGAAGCATCTTTAAATTCTTTCATCCCTTTACCCAGTCCTTTCATCAATTCTGGGATTTTCTTTCCTCCGAATAACAATAGAATGATAACAAGGATGATAATAATCTCTGTTGGTCCTGGGCTAAAAAGTAAATGTATAGACATCTTTAAAGTATTATAGATTAAGCCAAAGTTAAGGATTCTTTTGCTTTAACTAGTTTTTTACTAGCCATAACTGAGGATCAAGCTTAGCGAAACCATTCTTACTCATCCTCCAAAGTTCGAAATGAACCTCTGTTTTCTTCTTCGCTTCGTCGGTCAATACATAACCGATCTCTTCAGATGTGGCTAATTTATCGCCGACGTTAACCAGCGTCTCTTTAAGGTTTGTATAAACGGTGTAATACACACCATGTTTAACAATAACCACTTTCCCTATTCCACTAATCCCAGTTACTTTAGTTACCTCACCAGCAAAAATACATCTAACGGTAGAACCTGCCTTCGTTGCAATATCTATCCCATTATTCTTTATCATAATACTTGACAAAACTGGATGCGGCTGTTCGCCAAAAGGAGTGGCTACATAGTGATAAGTAACGGGCCAAGGGAACTTCCTTTTGTTCGACTCAAAGTTTGCTGAAACCATTTTAACTTCTTCGGATACTCTGAATTTTCCTTTTTCTATTGCAGCTATCGCTTTCTGTTCCGCAATCATTATTTCCTCAATAGCCCTGAACAGTGCCTTCTTTTCTTTCTCTTTCGCAAGAAGTTCATTCTTTAGATCCTTCTCTTTGTTTTGCAACTTTTTCAGAGCGCTTTCTTGATCTTTTTTCTCCCTATCTAACACCGATCGCTCGCTTTTCATTCCGTTAAGAACATGTTTTTTCCCTTTCTGTTTTTCACCTAGATCAGCTATTTTCTTTTCAATATCAATTTGGGTTTTCTGAATAATCGCTGCCTGCTTTTGTCTATAGCTAGAAATTTGTTGCAGGTACTTCATACGTTGATAGGCTTGCGTAAAATCATCTGAAGAGAAGATGTACATCAACTTAGAATGAGCACTTCTGTTCTTGTATGCATAGTAGATCATCTTCGCGTATTCTGTGCGAAGATTAACTAAATCCACTTCCATAGAAGAAACAATCTCTTTGTTCTCTTTTATCTGAGAATCGAATTTGTTTACCTCTTTCCTGTAGTTTCGGATAAGCGATTCACGCAACCTTACCTTTCGCTTAATGGCCTTAAGCTGATCCATTGAATTACCTTCCTCAACTTGAAGATCCTTCATATACTCTTCTATCTTATTTATCTCTTTCTTTAGTTCTACCGTTTTATTCTGCAGTTCTTTCTTGCTTTGGGAAAAGACAAGATTCCCGCATAAAATGAAACCAACAACTAAAATTCTAATTAACCGGTTCATACTTTTCTGGAATAGTAAATGAATAGGTTAAGGTTTTGGTCATATTTATCTTAGAGTAATTCCATTTTACAGTTACGGGCTCTTCTAATTCTATCTGAAGCTTACCTTCCTTTGCAAATTTTTGTCCCTCTACGTCTTCAAAATCAGAGTAGGTGACTTTCGAAAAAGCATCATTTTCGAGCATTTTAAGGCCTTGCTCAACAACTTTAAAATCTTGATTTATCCAGAATGCTTGAATCAACATATTTGCGAATTGCTTTTTCTCTTTCAGTTTTACAAACCTCTTCTTATTAATGTTCGCCAAATAGTAGTGCCCTTTATCTACAGCTGATTTATACTTATTCTTAGAATCAACGAAGTATGGATTACCTGATAAAAGAGACTGTACAAAATCAAAATTTATATCCAAACCAAAGTTCTTTTTAAGGTAATCGTAAGAACCAACGAAGAACTGAGACTCTGCTCTGTTAATTAGTTTTAAGGTATCCTTCAGAATTACCACTCTCACCACTTCTAGCATTCCGATTCGAATCGAGATCCAAATAATGCTATCCCGTTTCGTTTTAAGCATTGCCTTAAAGGCTTTTGAATCGTCACCATCTTCATACCTAACCGACAGCTTGGCACTCATCTCATTGAATTCAAATCGCTCCTTAATTAGCTTTTGAAACATTAGCTCTGGTCTAAGCTGGTTCCTAACTTCAGAAGTCGCTTGCTTTGAGCTACCACAAGAGCCAAGACCTGCACACAGAAATACAACAGAAATTAGATGAACGATGTAATTTCTCATCTCCGCTATTCCACTAGATCCTTCTTCAGGATCTTTTCATCCAACAACTCCGACCCTTCACCCAACGATTTAGCCTTAATCCAATTCTCAATAGCCAATTCTTTATTTCCCTTTCTAAACTGTGCATCTGCCAAATGCTCGACGATAATTGCATTCTTAGAACCTCCACTTTCCATGGCTTTTTTCAACCATATTATGGCACCGTCATAATCTTTCATCTTATACAATATCCATCCATAGGTATCCAAATAAGAAGCATTGGCACTATCCATATCGTTCGATTTTTTTGACATTGTTTTTGCCTTCTCCAATTTATCTTCTCTCAAAGAAAGATAATAACTGTAGTTGTTTAGAACATGAATATTGTTTGAATCCAATTCTAATACTTTATCGAAAGCCTTATCCGATTCCTCGAAATTTCTTGTCTCGTTATAAGCATCACCCAAGGAAGAACTTATATGCAACAATGTGTTCATCTGATCGGTTACCATATCTCTACCTGTGGTCAGAATATTAATTGCCTCTTCATATCTTTTATATTCAAGTTGACCAAGTCCATTAAATAAATAGAAGATTGGGATAGAAGGAAAAAGCTCAATAGCCGCTTCGCTCTCCTCTATAAGCGCGACAGAATCCCTAAGAGCAGAATTAATAATCAAAACTTGACGCCAAATAAGGTGTAGAGCTGGCTCCAGTTCAACCGCCAATCGGTATTTTTCTCGAGCATCCTCGAGTCTCTCATCTCTATTTAAAAAATCTGCATAAAGAGAAAACGCTTTAGATTCTTTCGGATGTGCTTCAATCAATAAATCAAGTAACGAATAAGCCTCCTCTAATAGGCTAGTGTCTTTTTCGGTGGTCTGATAATAATAGATCATTATTCCAACCTTTGTTTCGAGATCTATTTGAGCAATCTTAAAAGCCATTTTTAGTTCCGAGATAGCTTTTTCATTATCTCCTTTAGTGCGATGAAAATCATAAAGGAATAAATGAACGAACGCATTATCCGGATCTATTACTAAAAGTTCGTCCATAACTTCCATGGCCTTATCTGGCATGTTATTCGCCCTATATAATTCCGAAAGAAGCTCATAATATTCCGGTTTACTTGGATCCGACTTTATCAGTTTTCGGATTTCTTCAACCGCCTTGTCCATCTTATCCATCTTCAAGTAAATACGCTCCTTCTGAATGGACAATTCTTCATTAACACCCATAATTTCTTCTAACTTATCGTAGACTTCTAAAGCATTCTTAAGCTTATTGGCGTTTAAATAAACGGTGGCCCAATCAAAGTAATAATCTATGTAGTTTGGATAATCTTCTACCAGTTTTTTAAAGACGGCGGCAGATTCTTTGTAATGTTTTGTCTTCAAGTAAATGTCTGCAAGAAATAATCTGTACCAGATATTTTCAGGATCCAATTTGTAAGCCAGAATAGAATGATGTAGTGCTTTGCTGTAATTGTTGTTTAAAAAATAAATACTCGCCAACTCGTAATGTGGTGCAGGTTCATTCTTATTAATGGCCACACAGTTCTGAAAAAGCTCTTCCGCTTTTAATAGGTTTCCCAATACCTTTTCCTTGCTCGCTTCAAAATAAGAGTATCGAAAACTGGTTACGTCTGTACCATCTCCATTCTTCTCTGCTTTTTCAGCATATGCCGATAAGCCAACTAAAGATAGAATGGTAATTAATAAAACGTATTTAATTTTCTTCAACTTGTAGTGTTTAGTTTTTTCCTGTGTGCCCAAATCCTCCAGCTCCTCTTTCGCTAGATTCCAATTCTTCTACTTCCACCCATTCAGCTTGTTCATGTTTTGCTATAACCATTTGAGCTATTCGCTCACCATCGTTAATTACAAATGGATCGTTCGACAAATTGACTAGAATAACTTTTATCTCTCCTCTATAATCTGCATCAATTGTGCCAGGCGAATTTAATACTGTTACGCCCTGTTTAGCAGCCAAGCCGCTTCTTGGTCTCACTTGCGCCTCAAAACCAGCAGGAAGCTCAATAAAAAGGCCCGTTGGTACCATCGCTCTTTCAAGAGGCTTTAGCTCTATTGGCGATTCCAATTCGGCTCTTAAATCCACACCCGCAGATTGTTCTGTACCATACCTCGGCAAATCGTGCTTTGATCGGTTGATTATTTTAACGTTCATCTTTGAAATAAATGTTATTGATTAAGAATAATTCCTTTAGGTCTCTCTATTTTATAAACTACAAACGCATAGCTTGTTAAAACCACGCCTTTGCCAATATATTGGACAATTCCTGTTCCAAAATTAAGTACAGAATCTATATAAACGAGTAATACAGCTAATGAGATATAAACAATAATTTTGGACAAATTATATGGAATTTTATTTATTCGTTGACCCATTATATAGGAAACTGCAGTCATAGAAAAGTAACAGATTAACGTTGTCCAAGCGCCCCCTATTGCCCCATAAATAGGAATGAGATATAAGTTAAGACCAATAGTAATTACTGTTCCTAAAACCCCAAAGTAAATAGCATACTGTGTTCTATCGGTTGTCTTATACCAAACAGATAAATTATAATATATCCCTATAAACAGATTAGCTAGTAACAATATTGGAACTACCTCAACACCCGATCTAAAATCTTCACCTATAAAATACATCACTATATCTATGTTAAACATAATGGCCATGTATATGAAAGTACAAGCAATAACGAAATAGGTAAGTACATCCGAAAACAATTGTTTGGAATCCTTTTCCTTATAATTCGAGAAGAAAAATGGTTCAGCCGCATATTTAAAGGCCTGCACAAACAAGGTCATTAATACCGCTACTTTTATACAGGCACCAAAAACACCTAGATCGGCCATGGCACCATCTCCTGGCAAATCCACTAAGAATTTAAATGCAATCCTAGAAAAGAAATCATTCAAGAAAACTACAGCCCCAGCCAACATTAATGGGAATCCATAAATCAACATTTTTACAATTAGATCCTTAGCTATGTTTAATCGGAACGTTAGCATCTGAGGAGATAGTAGAACAAACTTAAATACGCTAGAGATTAAATTGGCGATGAATATATACCCTACTCCGACACTCGGATTGTAGGCAAACTTTACGAGTGCGTTTGATTGCTCTCCGAATTCGTTGTAATGATTCTTGCAGTAGTACAGGAAGAATACGTTGAGCGAAATATTGATCAATATATTCAACACGTTAACTACCATAAACCTTCTTGCTCTATTCTGCTGTCTCAGTTTTGCAAGCGGGATAGACGAAATAGCATCCAAACCAATTATCAAAGCAAACCAGATTACGTACTCCATAGAGTCGGGATACCTCATCGCAACCGCAATATGCTCGGTAAAAAGGCCACAAAACGCCATAAATAAAAACGAGAAAAGGGCTACAACTAATAAGGAAGTGCTAAATACTTTCTCCTTATCTGGATCCTCAGCTGAATGTCTAAAGAACGAGGTTTCCATTCCAAATGTGAGTATCACGATAAGAACAGCAACGTAAGAATACAATTCGGTAACAATACCATACTCCGCTTTGGTAAAAATTCGGGTATACCACGGAACAAGTAAAAAATTAAGTAGACGAGCAATGATACTACTAAGGCCATAAATGGCTGTTTGACCTACGAGTTTTTTTAATTGGCTCAACTTATTGAATTATTAATCGCTTTTAGTTTTTGTAAAAATCTGGTTTCCTTTTTTCTAAGAAAGCCGTTGTACCTTCTATGAAATCTCCCGTATTAAAACTTTCACTAAAATTTTTAATCTCTTCTTTATAGCCGTTTACATCATAATCGTACCCAGCTATAATGCTCTTAATCGTTTTACTAACCGCCATTGGAGATTTCGATATAATCCGTTTTAAGATACTTGAGGAAAATGAAATCACCTCATTTAATGGTACAACATGGTTCGCTAATCCAATCGAATGCGCAGTTTTCGCATCAATCATATCTCCAGTAAGTAAAAGCTCTAAAGCTTTCCCTTTACCCACAAGATGAGGCATTCTTTGTGTACCTCCATAACCCGGAACTATACCCAAGTTTACTTCCGGCTGACCAAACATTGCATTATCAGAAGCGATCCTAATATGACACGCCATAGCCAATTCGCATCCTCCGCCTAAGGCGAAACCATTTACTGCTGCAATTACCGCTTTGGGACTTCTCTCAATTCGATCAAAAAGAAACTGACCTTTCTCAGCTAAGTCTTTTCCCTGGCTTGCATTAAAATCTTGAAATTCTGAAATGTCAGCACCAGCTACAAAAGCCTTTTCACCGCTACCTGTAATAATCACTCCTTTAACTTCCGCCTCGTTATAAACTCGATCCATAGCAGCACTCAACTCATTAAGTGTTTGCTGATTCAGAGCATTAAGCTTTTCGGGACGATTTATTACTATGGTGAGTATCCCGCTTTCGAGGGTTGATATCGTATTCTGATTTTCCATAGGAGCAATAGGAATGGTGCGTAAACAAAGTTAGAATAATTTGAACTACTCCACCTATTTACCTCCGCCAGAAGGAAGGGAAATAAAGAACGAAGTCCCTTTACCAATTTCCGATTCAAAGTGAATTGTTCCACCGGCTGTTTCTATAATATTTTTAACCATTGTAAGCCCTAAGCCCATACCGCTACTTTTTGTGGTAAAATTCGGAACGAATATTTGATCTCTTTCATTTTCAGAAATACCACTGCCATTGTCCTTTAATTCAATCCTAATTTTTGATTTCACTTTTGTTAATATAACCTCTACCAAATTATTCTCTTCTTCTATAAACGATTGAATAGAGTTTTTAATCAAATTATTAAACACCCTATTTAACTGATCCTTATCCGCTACTACCCAATACTCATCTTGATCTGAGCTATTAAATTCAAATCGAACATTCTCAGTTTCTTTGAATAGGTAAAGCACATCCGAAAGGACCTCCTTAATATTCAATTCCTTGTTTATAGCTGATGGCATTTGAGCAAAATTGGAGAATTCACTTGCTATTCCAGAAAGAGTATCGATCTGTTCAATCATACTTTTCGAGAACTTCTGTAACTGGTTTTCCCAGTCATCACCCTTATCATTCCAAACTCTCTGTAATTGCTGCACATTCAATTTCATTGGAGTAAGTGGGTTTTTAATTTCGTGTGCCACTTGTTTTGCCATATCTCGCCAAGCAGATTCCCTCTCTGATTTAGCCAATAAACTTGCACTATGACCCAACTCCAAGATCATTCTATTATACTCACTTATTAAACTACCTATTTCGTCATCGCCTTGCCAAACAATCTCTTCGTTCGATTTGCCCAATTGTATACCCATCATTTTTTCTTTTAGCAGTCTAAGTGGATTAGAGACTGTATTAGATACCAAAATGGAGATCAAAATAGAAAGCATGAGAAGCAAAATATATACGTTCAGCAGCGTGGCTAAAAAGTTAGAAATCTCACTTTCTAATGTATCGTGCTTCAAGAAGTAGGGGAGGTTAACAAATGCTTTTGGCTCATTATTTTCACCAAGAATAGGCGTGTAGCTCGACAAATAACTTAGGCCTCCAATCTGCTCCTCTTGGAAATAATCGTTTTTATAATGCAGCACCATATTATGCATCGCATTCGTATTCATCTTATCAGAGACAAAGCCCTCATCAAAAATCTCTTTCCTAGAAGTACCCAATAAATTACCCTCTTTATTAAACAGGCTAATGTCGCTAAAGAATACATCTGCTCTCCTAATCAATACCTTTTCAATAAACTCCGGATCCATACCACTATATGTTTTCGGATAATCTAAATGCTCTTCCAACTCTATAATTATAGAAGACATTTTTTCAGACAAACTTTTGATATTCTTATTCCTAAACTGATCTTTCAAATAGTAAATAGACGTGCTTGCCACAATTAGTACTGTTGCAAACGACATAAAAATGAGGATAAACAGAATCCTGTTTTTAAAGTTTAACCGAAATGGATTCTCCCCTTTTAAGAGCTTATCCAAGCCCAGGCATATCAGTAAAACTATTGCCGAGAAAGCAAAGAGATAAGACAACGTTGTAAATGGCCTAAGCCTTCTGTCTGTTTTCTTGCTTAGGACAATCAAATTATTCGCATTCGATCTATATACATAATGATTATAACCCTCGCTATCTACATATTCCTTCTTCTTGTTCGGATCAATAAAATCGTCTGGCACTAAACCATATGGGAAATCGCCACTATGCGCAACCAACTGATCGTTCTTATACTTGGCATATGTGTAGGAACCTATGTCCGTTTTTACTTTCCCATTCAGAAGTAATTCCGGAAAACCAACATTCGTTTTGATGTACTTAGAATTTAACTCTATAAACAATACTGGAATAGCACCCAAGGTATCTGCAGAATCATCAAACTCAATTAAAGCACAATAACTTGTTCTGCCAGAAGAATTATCGTGGAGATAAAATTGGTCCGTTATCCTCTCGCTCATCCCAATAATACTATCCTTGAAAAACTCTAGACAGGGTACTTCTGTATTGTTGTGCAATAGCATTAGTGCCTCGTTCGGATAGCATAATGTAATTTCCATCTCATACCTAGATAAGAGTTCAAAGAAAAAATTCTCGCTGAGGTAATAATCCATATCTACAGTCTTGCACTCTCCGGAAGCGAGTTCTGTCATCAAGAACTTATCCTCAATCAGTTTTCTACCTATCTCTCTTAACTTATATTCTGTTATGGGATCTTTCTCTACAGCAAGTTTTTTTGCCAGCCGTTCTCTGCCTGAATGCTCTTTATTCTTCGTGTATTTTAATAAGGTATGAGAAGAAAACAACCCGAATAAAAACAGAAGAACGATAACGTTATACAGACTATACTTTGATTTACTATTTGAACGGAAATAATAAATAGTGCCAATAATTGGAACGCACCAAAAAACCAAAATCAAATCTCTATACCCATAGAAATGATGCAACCCTAAATGAACTCCAAGAGCAAGTACGCTGCCCTGTATCAAAACTTTTTCAGATAAGTTGAGCTCATTAATCTTGCGAATAATGCGGTCGCACAGAAGGAAAAAAGAAAAGTTTAATAGTGCTACTCCTGTTAAGCCTAGAATGCTGTATTCATTAATATCAGTAAAATTGGATATATCAAAAGAGATATTGGAGTCGATTATAAGACTAATAAACAAATCCGAAATGAACCATGAAAAGGCAAGTAGGATTAGAAAAAACAAAGAAATACGCAGTAAGCCAGATTGTGTTGAAGCACTTGAATTGACTGGAGACTCGAATCTTCTATTGAATACCAAAAAAGAGCCATAGACTATTAATATTGAATTTAATATGAAGTCACCCAAAGATGGGAACCAAAAGCTAAAACCATAAAGCCGGGGATGAAAAATCTCTAAATCAAACAAACTTCCAGGGAAACGAAACTCAATAAGTATATATCTTAATAGAAGTGATAGACTGAAGAAAGTAGCGATTGCAAGACCTTCACTATACTTAGCAATATTCTTGCTCAAGCTTTTTACAAATAGTATATAACATATGAGTAGGCCTAGGAAGCTAAAAAGA
>JABSPR010000347.1 GCA_013214975.1 Flavobacteriales bacterium | reverse complement strand
TATCTGAAAATGGAATTACAGTTATTTAAAGTCTGCCAGTGAAAATAAAAATTAGAAACATGTGAAAATGACTGTTGAAATAGAAATATTCTCATCTTTTGATTACTAATAAATAGCAATCAACTATCCTAATACGATACTTGCGGATTTAAGGAGATAACAATTTTAAATGCTGAGTAACTCAATAGTCTATTCACAAAACAAAAAGCGGCATCCCAAAAGGAACGCCGCTTCTAACAAAAATATCAAATATTAATTACCTAACTCCTTAACACGAACGTCGCGTTGCATAGGGTTTTCTTTCTTCTTTTTTTTCTTGAACAAATCATAACGCGTAGGAGCTCTTTCCTCTGGCCATGAGTTATTGTTTAAGTCTGTATCAGCTGTTTCTAAGAATGGATCCAATCGTATGTTGGATACTTCTTTATCGAACATAAATACTTTTGAAACTTCCAATTCGCTTCTTCTCCAGATTTCTGCAGGAATACGAATCACTTCCGAGGTATTATCTTCAAATGTGAAACGTAGAATTAAAGGCATTGGAATACCTCCTTTATTCGTGAATTTCAATTCGTAGAACTGTTTTCCTGAATTCAACAATTCTAATTCTTCTTTTGTAAGATCCTTTTTAAACTTCTCGTAATCCTGGAGGTGAAGCGCGTCTACCTTGTAGATATCACGTTTACCATAGAAATCATCGATGTTGTCGTCTTTTTCATTTATAGCCTCATCAACCATAGTCAAGTTGCGCGTGTCTCCAATGAACTGATCCGATTTGTCGTCTTGTTCTTTTTTGAATGCCATCTCAACATCTGGATTCATAGTGTTTAACTCGTACCAGTTAACTTCATCTAAACTAATATCAACATAGTCCGTCGTGAAGAACCAGGCTCTCCAGAACCAATCCAAATCAACTGCTGAAGCATCTTCCATTGTTCTAAAGAAGTCTGCCGGAGAAGGATGTTTGAATTTCCATCTCTCACAATAGATTTTAAATGAATAGTCAAATAATTCACGTCCCATTATTGTTTCTCTTAAGATATTCAACGCTGTAGCCGGTTTTCCGTAGGCATTGTTTCCAAATTGCCAAATAGATTCTGAGTTGGTCATAATAGGAGAGATGTAGTTTTGATCTCCACGCATATAATCAGCGATCAAATAAGCAGGGCCTCTTCTAGAAGGATATTCTCTTTCCCATTCTTGCTCAGTCAGATATTGAACGAATGTGTTTAACCCTTCATCCATCCAAGTCCACTGGCGCTCATCTGAGTTGATAATCATAGGGAAGAAGTTGTGTCCAACCTCATGGATAATTACTCCCCACATTCCGTATTTAGTACGTTCAGAATACGTTCCATCTGCTTCAGGACGACCACTATTAAAGCAAATCATTGGGTATTCCATACCAATCCATTTCGAGTGAACCGAGATAGCTACTGGATATGGGTAGTCACAAGTAAACTTTGAATACGTCTTAATTGTATGTGCAACAAGCTTTGTTGAATAGCGCTCCCAAAGAGGGTTTCCTTCTTTCGGATAGTAAGACATTGCCATGATGTTTTTATCACCAACTGTAACGCCTTGAGCATCCCATATAAACTTTCTAGAAGATGCAAACGCAAAATCACGAACATTTTTAGCCTTAAAGATCCACGTTTTTTCGCCTGTCTTCTTTTCTTTCTCTGCTGCTTCAGCTTCAGCTTGTGTTATGATTAGAATAGGAGTATCAGATTTAGCCGCCTCCTTAAGTCTTGATCTCTGTGCGCTTGAAAGAACACTACTTTCGTTTTGCAGCACACCAGTTGACCCAACAATGTGATCGGAAGGTACTGTTATAGCAACTTCATAGTCTCCAAAAGGCAATGTAAATTCTCCTCTTCCAAGGAATTGTTTGTTTTGCCATCCTTCAACGTCGTTGTATACACACATTCTAGGGAACCATTGCGCGATAGTATATAAGTAGTTATCATTCTCTTCGAAGTGCTCATATCCAGAACGACCTCCAATCTTCATTCTATCGTTGATGTTGTACCACCATT
>JABSPR010000346.1 GCA_013214975.1 Flavobacteriales bacterium | reverse complement strand
ACGTACAACTTATAAAAGAGAATGTCAGTAGTAAATATAGTATGGTTTTCATTTTGTTATGCCCTAACGATTCCATTTAGCCATGTGCGAGCTCCGCGAGCCACATTGGCTGAAATGGCTGGTTATGTATGGCGAATTCACATATTAAGGTTATAATCACGGACTATACAAATACCCACTCCACTTTTGAATTCTAAACTTCGGACATATTACTGTGAGCACACGCTATGGAAGTAAAAAAAACCAAACTAAGCCTAATAGCAAAGGACTGCACCCGAGGAATCTACACAAGCAGGGCTATGATTTTCCTTCTCTCGTGAAAAGTTACCCGCCACTAGCCCCATATGTTAAAACAAACGCTCACGGCAACCTGTCTATCGACTTTACAGATCCACTGGCAGTAAAAGCCCTGAATACCTCGCTATTGAAGAGATACTATAACATTATCGATTGGGATATTCCAGAAGGTTCTCTTTGTCCGCCCATCCCAGGTAGAGTCGACTACATCCATTACATAGCTGAGTTGCTTGGGGTTAGCGAGTCAACTACTAATCTAGCTAATATCCAGCCCAAAATCACCTTGCTCGATATAGGAACTGGTGCAAATGGAATATATTCACTATTGGCCTGCCAAATATACGATTGGCATTGTGTAGGTAGTGATATTAATAATCAGTCGCTTGAGAATGTAGCCTCGATTATCGCTAACAACCCCAAGCTAAAAGATTGCTTCACACTACGCATGCAACACGATAAAAATCATATTTTTGACGGTGTTATTCAGGCGGGAGAATCATTTGATATCAGCGTATGCAATCCACCCTTCCATGCTTCTCAAGATGAAGCACTCAAAGGTAGTCAGCGTAAGCTCAACAACCTTGCGCGTAATCGCGGTGAGCAAACAACCACGAGCTTTAATGAAAATGACGCCACTCAAAAATCAATACCCACGTCTCCTACTCTAAATTTTGGCGGTCTAGAAGCAGAGCTTTGGTGTAAGGGCGGCGAACGAATGTTCCTTAAAAAATTAATAAAAGAAAGCCAAGTATTTTCAGCTCAATGCCGATGGTTTACCAGTCTAGTTTCGAAAATTGACAATGTTAAGCCTGCAAAAAAATTGATTCGTAAGCTTGGTGCGACTGATATACGAGAAATAGAAATGAAGCAGGGAAATAAAATTACGAGAATATTAGCATGGACATTCACCTAAATCTCGAACTAGCATTACCGATGACTACGCCACTTTTTTAATGAAGGAATTCTAGTAATCTTTTTTAGTCATTGCTGAGGTAGGATTAAGTGCGTTTAAATATTTCATAATGGTTATCGTTTTTTTTATTTAGTCTTGAGTTCTGAACGGTCTCTTTTCCGCTCTCCAACTTCTATCTTTTTCGCCGGATTCGATGCCAATCTTTTAAACTCACTAATTCTTACTTATTAGTGGATATTAGTGGTTAAAAATTCTTACCACTAATTTTCACTAATTAATGTTCAGCACTTTAAATTTATTGAGTTCAATTTCACTTGAGTTCTATTTCCACGCTCCGATAACATCTGAATCAGCCGTACGCGAGCTTCAGCGAGCCGTATCGGCTGGATTCTCTGGTTGGTTAGGTTTTATGCTTTTCTATTTTTTGTTTTAAACTTTGGTATTGATCTTGACTTATATTTTCTTTTTTAAGTCTATCATTTAGGCCTAGAATCATATCATCTGTATTTAAACTACACCAATCCCATGCCATCATTTCGAAATTATACCAACCAGCAGTTTCCCAAGCGACTAATCTCATTTCATTGATTGTATTATCACTTATGTTTCTTTCGTGTAATTCATTAATAAATCTATAATAATATTCAATATCATGGTCAGTATCGATGACTTCTTCTAGAACTAACTCCCAAGTACCCATTTTGGGTAATCTAGGTAATTGAGTAAGCTCATCATTTGATAGCGTTTTTATATTAGTCATAGCTTCTAATAATCTACCATCAGACTTTATTCCTAATAAGAAATTAGTTGTTATGAAGCTAGGAGTATATTTCATTTTATTACGTCTTTTATTCTGGGTATCCAATATGTTATAATGGCTGAATGTTAAAGATTCCCATAAATGGTAAAATATTTTTTTT
>JABSPR010000345.1 GCA_013214975.1 Flavobacteriales bacterium | reverse complement strand
TAGCCACCGTGTCTACTAGAAGAAGAAAGAGCAAGAAATGCCAGAAATGTAAGATTAGAGTTACTCATGTGCGATCGCTTATAGCTTTTGTAACGCATAAGAGGCATGCCAATCATAACTAATAGAATGAGGATTAAAGGCAAGAATGAAGTTTTCTTTCTTCCACGTGTCTGTCTTCCTGGAATATTCTCGGCAGTAAATTCACCTTCTGCTAGTTTAATTATCGCTGTTGTTGCTTGGTCAATTCCACCAAAGAAATCCCCATTTCGGAAATTAGGCTTCATTATGTTTTCGACGATTCGTTTGGCTAGGGCATCTGGCAAAACGCCTTCCATGCCATAACCTGTAGCGATAAACATTTTGCGGTCGGACTTAGATATTAGTATCACTAGGCCGTTATCTTTCCCTTTTTGACCAATACCCCATTTCTGACCAAGTTCTGTGGCGTACATGCCGATATCATTCCCTTCGAGAGAATTAATAATTACTACCGCAATTTGTGTGGATGTAGCGTTGTTGTATGCAACCAGTTTTTGCTCCAATTGATTCTTTTGGGCTTCACCTAATATTTTGGCGTAGTCATTAACCAGTCTTGGAGGATTTGATTGCTCAGGATAATTCTGTGCACTTGTAGAAGTGCTAATAAATATCGCTAAAGCAGCGAATATGATTTTTATTTTATGCATCGCCAAAAGAAATTTCGTCATCTAATTCGTTTACGTCGTCTGATTGATAAGGGAAGTGTGCTTTCAATTGCTCACCAGCAGAGAGAATACCCTCGCTAAGTCCTGTAGCGAAATCTCCACTTCTAAAATGCTCTTGCATCTTTTCCTTAGTGCTTTCCCAAAAATTGTCTGCCACTACCTTGTTGATGCCTCCATCGCCTAAAATGGCAAATTTATGGTCTACTGTAGATAAGTAAAAGAGTACTCCGTTTCTTAATTCGGTTTTGTGCATTTTTAAAGCGGCAAATACATTGGAAGCTCTGTCGAGAACTTCTCCTTTGCATTTACCTTCTACATGCACTCTAATCTCACCAGATGTATTGAGTTCAGCAGTTTTTACTGAATCTACGATCTGCTTTTTCTCTTGTTCTGTAAAGAAATCTTTCGACATATTTTTAAAATTTTACTTCAGGTGCTTTTTCTGCTCCTTCATCCGATTCGAAGTATACTCTTTTCTCCATCGCAAAGAAGCCTGCAATAATATTAGTAGGGAAAACTAAAATGTAGGAGTTATAACTTTTTACAGATTCATTAAACCTTTTACGTTCCACAGCAATTCTGTTTTCTGTTCCTTCCAATTGTGATTGCAGTTCCAAGAAATTTTGATTTGCCTTTAGGTCCGGGTATCTCTCTGATACCATCATTAGTTTTGATAGAGCAGAACTTAAACCAGCTTGTGCTTTTTGAAATTGCTGAATCGATGCTGCATTTAGATTGTTGGCGTCAATATTAATACTTGTGGCTTTAGCTCTAGCTGAAATTACTTCGGTAAGTGTTGATTTTTCATGCTCCGCATATCCTTTTACAGTAGAAACTAGATTGGGTATTAAATCGGCTCTACGTTGGTATACATTTTCTACTTGAGACCAAGAACTGGTAACGGTTTCGTTTTTGACTACCATGTCATTATAAGTAGTTTGAACCGTGGTGGTCGCATACACTACAACAATAATAATTGGGAAAAATATGGCTCCCAATATTGCTGCTAACTTAAACTTTGGCATTTTAATCGCCACATATACACACCCTCCAATTACGAGAGCAATTAAAAATAGAATTCCCATTGGTTTGCTTTTATTGTTTTATTAAATATGGTTAGAAGTCGCAAAGATACTCATCTATTAGATAGAAAATAGCTTGTTCTAACTAGTAGACGAATAGCAGCTGATTTTATTTTAGTCCATTTGTCATAAACCAAAGAGGCTTGCCTTCGAAGGGATTTTCCCAAATATGATAAACAGTAAATCCATAACGTTCATAGATTACTTTGTTACGTTCTATGGAAGTTTCTAAAAGAATGGGTAATTGCTCATTTTGAGCTAATTCGAATAAATGATCTTTCAGTCCGAAACCAGCTTTGTCGCCATCTTTTTTAACTCCGAGAAATCAAAAATAAAAGTGATCTCCCTGGTATCGATGCTTCTTTAGATATGCTTCGCGTTTCAAAGCATGTATAACTTTAGCTATAGGAATAGAAAGAGTAAAGCGTATTTCTGCGATAAATTCTTTGAGATTAGATGAGTTATTGTTCGAACGGAAGCACAATGCTGCCCCCATTTTATTGTCGGAGATATAAGCCCCTCCTCGATTAATTGCTTTGATAAAAGCGTAGGAAGCTAAACGACTAATTTTCTTTTTTCTATTTCTGCCAAGGCCTATTACGCTGCTTACACTGAGGTTGGCTTCAAATGTATCTGCAATTATTTTTACAGCGATAGATTCGTCTTGAGGGCTAGCTAATTTCACTTTGCAAGACAGATCTAACTTGATTAGAGAAAACGTTAATGCAGCACACCTGATTTACTCAGCCCTTCTGGAACATGGATAGATTTGATGCCCATTATTTCATAAACGTTATCTCGAATAGTATCAGACATTGATCCTGTTGGAAGGTTGTTGGCTTCCATACCAAATGGATCCTCAATCTCTTCTGAAATCAATTCGATACCCATCATGGCAAACGACATAATCATGGCTGCAGGAATAGTTAAATATTCGAAGGCTTGTACCAATCCGAAAGGAAGAATAAAGATGTATATCAAAATGAATAATTTGATAAATGTGCCATGCGAAAAGGGGATAGGCGTTTTTTTAATTCGTTCACATATCCCAAGAATGTCTATTAATTTTTCAAGTATGTTTCTTAATTGCATTTTTTCCATTTCTGAAACGTATTCCTTTTCATTTAGCTCATTAATTTTTAAATGCATTTTAGAAACTATAGCGTTGGGAATGTGCTGCATTTTTTCCATTTCGGCCACCGTTCTTGCATTTGTATAAATCATATTGTCTAAAGTCTTTGTTACTTCAGACCTTAAGTGCCATTGCAATGCAATTGTAAAATTGGAGATATGGATGGCAAAAAATTTTCTGGTCGACTTATCGGTAGTCGGGATAATAGCATTGAGCAACATCGAAAGGCTCCTCGAATTATTAATTAAACTACCCCAGGCTTTTCTGCCTTCCCACCATCTGTCGTAAGCACTGTTTAGCCTAAAAACCAGAAACAAGGAAAGAATAAAGGCTAACATAGAGAAGAACATGGTATCGATAGTTAGCTTATCTTCTAAAAAATGCATGTTGAACATTGTTACAACAGTAGCATAAAGTCCGTTTACACATATAAACTTTACTAATTGTTGCTGATTGTAACTCTCTTTATAAGTTCTGCCTATCGTCTTAAAAAGACTGTTCCACTTCTTCGAATCGTAAACTATCATAGTTCTCTAGTTATCAACTGGCGTTGATGTTAATTGGTACAAAAGTCTAACATTTGGCGATAGATGCCTTAACGTTCTGTGAAAAAAATGTTTTTTTATTTATTAGAGTATCGAGTGACTTGAGTCTTAGTAATGAAGGTACTTTGAATAATCTTACCGTAATACAGTTATATACCCTGTTTCAATCACATCTTCATTATCGAGGTTGTTGTATTCTATCACATAAAGATAAATTCCTTCCGGCACATCTTTATTAGATTCATTTTTACCATCCCAGAACTCTTCTTGCGATTCAGTGAAGAATAAACGCTGTCCCCATCTGTTAAAAATCTGATAGCTGATTGAGCTTATGCCGTCAATTAATATTGGTGAGAATACATCGTTTACCCCATCATTATTGGGGGTGAAAATATTTGCAATATCCACTACCGTATAGCATGCTTCAAAAGTTACGTATTTCTTGAATGTTACTGCCTCGCAATAATTAGAAATTTCTACTGAGTATTCTCCTTCCTCACCGATTACCATCATTGGATCTGTGGATCCATCGTTCCATAAATAAGTTGCATGATCTGATGTTACGTCAAGGGTTATAGTATCTCGATTACATACTGTTGTGTCATTAAATTCGAATGGGTCAATAACATTAACATCCACAGTTATAGAATCTCCAGCTGATCCACATCCAGTATTTATTATTACCCAAAATATCCCTTCTACACCGGTAGTGATTTCTGGACCTGTAGTGCCGTCTTGCCATTCGTAAGTTGCATCATCATAGGTGGCGTCTAAACGTAATGTTTCTCCATTACACAGTATCGTATCCAATCCTAAATCTATAGAAGGTATTGGAAGATAGGATACGTAAAAGGTGTCTGATGAAAAGCCGCAAGTCGTTACTGCCGTTACCCAATACTTTCCTTCCGCGTTAACATTTATTAGAGAAGAGGTAGAGCCGTTTTGCCAATCGTAAGAAATTGCATTCGTGATATTGGCACTTAGGGTTACAATGTCGTCGTTGCAGACAAGTAAATCGGTTGAGTTGTCTGCATCGACTGGAATAGTAAGATTAAGCGTTACAATCGAATCGCATCCGGTACTGGTAATATATGTCTCTGTAGCTGTATTGTTGGAGCTAGAATATGTTACTCCATCAATCCAGGTAATTGGAATACAAGAGGTAATATTATCCGTGCTTTCAATAAAATCAACTATTCTTAGATAAAGTGTTATTTCGTTTTCACAGCCATCGATTGTTATATCCATGTGTTTTGTGGCTCCATTTGTCACATCACCCCAATAAGTTGCACCGTCAATCCATGTATAAGGAACATCACAGGCAATTACAGTATCTGTTTCGGTAAGAAGTGGAGCGTTAGTATAATTAAGCGTAACAACAGAATCACATCCATCGGCATTAAGAAGGGTATGTGTGGCTGTATAATTAGAAGTAGTATATGTGATACCGTTAATCCAAGTTATTGATGAACAGGTATCAATTACATCAGTTCCTGTGTTGGCAGATACAATTGTTAAATCTAAAGTTACAAGAGAGTCACATCCACTTTCGCTAGTTGCAATATATGAAGCGGAAGTATTATCAGATGTATAGGTAGCTCCGGTACCATTGGTCCATGTATAGGGACCGCAGCTTGTAACCACGTGAGGTCCACTTAGATCTATCTTTGTAAAGTTTAGGGTATATATTATAGTGTTGTTATTATCGTCGGTTACAGATTCCGTGGCTGTATAATTACTGCTTGTGTATGTATTACCATACCATGAAATTGGACCGCATGAAGTTATTACATCGGTAATTTGTGCAAAGCTGCTAACCGATGTTAGAAGTAACACTGAAAGTACAAGCGCTATTTTGCTGATAACAGTGTTAAATCCGTTCTTCTCAGGTATGGTTTTAATTGACTTCAAAATTATTTATTGGGAGCTGATGATTTTACTGCTTCAGGTTTTGCTGGTTCTAAGTTCTCATCCATACTAAGAATAAAAAACTCTGTTCTTCTATTCAGCTGCATACCTTCTTGCCATTTAGGATCACCTCTTTTAGATACTGGCCCTAAGAACTCTTCTGTTAAATGATCATCGACTTCATAAGAACTTGTTTTTGCAATTTTCTTGCTTACCCTAAGGGGAGAAGATTCGCCAAACCCAATTGCTTCAAGTCTTTCGGCAGAAATATCGTGCTGAATTAAATACTCCATAACGCTTTTTGCTCTTTTGACTGAGAGCATGTTATTGAGATGATCCTTGCCACTATAGTCTGTGTGCGCCCTAAGTTGAATTCTCATTTTAGGATATTTATTGAGCGTATTTACTAACTGATTAAGAGATTCCTGTGTGCCATTCTTTAGTTTGTAGGAAGATATTTCGTACATCACATTTGGCAGGTTAATCGGTTCTTTAAGATCAATAAGAGTAAGATTATCTAATTGCAATGTTGTAGACTTCATTAGTCCAACGGTTGTTAGCTCTAAGTCTTTGGAGATGTAACCGGTTTTTCTAACCTGAATGATGTAGTTAACATCTTCACCCAATTTGAATTTATAATAACCATCCGCTTTGGTGGTATAAGTTTTAACAGTTTGATCATCGCCGATTAGTTCAACAATTGCCTCACCAATAACTTCTTCGGTTGTTTCGTTGGTTACCACTCCTTCTAACTCCACTACGATTGGAGGTCTGTTAAATACATATAAATCATCACCACCTTTTCCGCCATGTCTATTCGAAGAGAAGATACCTGAATTTTCATCCCCTTTAAAGGTAATACCGAAGTCATCTCGGGTAGTGTTCATTGGGTATTTGAGATTAATAGGATCTGAAAAAGTAGAATCGGTTAATCGCTTGGCTTTATAGATATCTAAGCCTCCCATGCCTTTGTGTCCGTCGGATGCGAAGTATAGAGTTCCATTCTTCCGTATAACCGGAAAGGCCTCGTCGCCAGCAGTATTAATATTGGCCCCAAGGTTTTCAGGATAAGACCATGTATTGGTGCCTTTGTCGTAAGTGCATTTCCAAAGATCTTTACCACCTAAAGTTCCTTCCATGTCAGAAGAGAAAATCATAGTTTGATTGTCTGCCGAAACTGCCGGATGGGCAGCAACAATAGAATCAGCAGCTAATTCAATCTTTACAGGTTCTCCCCAGCCTTTGCTTTTTTTCTCTGATTTATATATTTGGCAGCCCATATTTACTTTAGGATCACTAAGGCATTTAGTAAAGTATATTGTACTGAAATCTTGGTCGAAAGAGCAGACACCTTCGTTGTAACTAGAATTGACTTTGCCTTTAACTAGCTTGGCTTTACCCCACTTTCCGTTCTTGTTCTGAATGGTTCTGTAAAGGTCTGTATAACCTTGGCCAGATGTAGCGTCGATAGTAGAATCTACTTCCATATCAACATCTCTGGCCGAAGTGAAGTAGATAATAGAGTAATCATATTTAGCATAAGCAGGAGAAAAATCATCTGCAAGAGAATTGAAAGATCTGTTCTTACTTACTTCATAGCGAGAGTCTGCCTTTTCCCATTTCATGGCTCTTTTACAGTCTCTTATGCCGTCTTTTCCTCTAGGGTCGTCTGGAATTTTTTCTTCATATTCCTCATAGAATATCAATGCTTTTTTTAAATCGTTATTTTGCTTTTTAACATCTGCCAAATATAATATTGCAAGAGGATCCAGATGGCCATTATTGACAGCTTTTTCTATCCATATTTCTGCTTCTTTATAATTTTTGATTCTTTGGTAGCAGATACCGATTTGGAATATTATTCGCTGCTTTTCGTCTTTATTCGCATTGGTTTTTTGATATCCAATATTATAAAGTTCAATGGCCTTATGATATAACTTAGCTTCAAAAGCCCTTTCAGCCTTCATGGTAAATTCATTAATCCAATAGTTTTCAAAGCTGTTATCTTTCTTTAACCGCTGTGCTTGTGAGGTGAGCGTGATAAGCGAAATAAGCAGGGTGATAAAGGTCTTAGTCATTGCAAAAGGTAGATCTTGTCTGTTAGGTTAATCAACGAAGTTAATATCCCTTTGATGTTAATCTTCTTGATTCCGCATTATAAAATGTAATTATCTTAAGTTTTTATTTTCCCTATCGGATCTCGCCATCTATTTTTAAGCTATTGAGAATGTTGGTCTGTGAATGAACTATTTGGTTTTTGATGTTGCGAAGGTACTATAAATATTCAAAAAAGGACTATAAGGCACTAGCATTTAGTTGCTTGGACAACGCTGATTTATTGTTGTTACATCGTGTGGTTTTTAGTTAGTGGAGGGCAGTAGATTCTCTTTGAAGGAATCAGTAATAAAGCCACTTGTGGTTCAGGATGTACTTAATGTGATGAAAATATTAGAGCTAACAACTGCAGATTGATTTCAATTTGAAGCACTTAGTTTGAGCAAGCTCAACGTTCTAGTTATATTGCCCATGAGTACAGTAAGTTTCTGAAATTGTTTGAGGATTATTTCCTTCGTTCCTCAGTCAATGATTCAATGGGGTGTGGGATGCACAACGAAAAGCCATCTCGCCTTCAGCGATATTCGCCTTTTTTATTGAAGTGCTTCGTTTCAGCAAGCTCAACTCACATTCAATAAAAAAAGCCTTTATGCAATGCATGAAGGCTTTTCGTTGTGGGCGATGTAGGATTCGAACCTACGACCCCCTCGGTGTAAACGAGGTGCTCTGAACCAACTGAGCTAATCGCCCTTATCGTTTCTGATTAAGGAAGTGCAAATATATACTAAAATACTTTTCAAGCAAGCAGATTTTATACCGCTTCTGCAACAATAAAGGTGCTACCACCAATAAATACAAGGTCATTAAGTTTTGCATTCTGTTTAGCTGCTTTACAAGCCTCTAAAACAGAAGGGTAGGTGTTGCCTTTAAGTTTGTATGTTCTCGCTTTGGTTTGAAGATCTTATTCTGGCATCGCCCTTGGGATGTTGGCTTTTGTGAAATAATAGATTGCATCTCGAGGAAGAAGGTTTAGTACTTCTCCAATTGACTTATCGTTAACCATTCCAATAACAAAATGAAGTGCTTTATATTTTATATTGTCAAGCTGTTTGATTATTTCTTTGATGCCAGCTACATTATGTCCTGGATCACATATTGTTAACGGATTAG
>JABSPR010000344.1 GCA_013214975.1 Flavobacteriales bacterium | reverse complement strand
TAATTAACGCTGCTGGTCAAGTTGTACAAACTGAATCAATAAACGGTGTAACTACAAGGTTCTCTGTTAATGGTTCTGAAGGTTTATATATTATTAAAGTGGATGTTGAAGGACGTACAAAAACTCAAAAAGTTTTTATCCAATAGAGATATACTTTAAACTAAGAATTAAATCCCTTGCTAACGCAAGGGATTTTTTTTTGCTTTTTATTTCAGCGTTTATTTCTAGGGTGATAGCACGGATGCGGGGTATTAGACTAAAACCATTAACCCTCCTCTATGAATAACAGCAACGATCTACTTAAAAAAATCTCCTCCTACTCTACTGTTGCAACCGTTGCTGTTCTGGCTCTTCCAAGTTCAATTAACGCAGAACTAATTACTCACCAACTAGATCCTGATTCGACCTTATTTAATCCACAAGATACATCCATAATTTTTGCGATAAATATTAACAGCACTGGTGCCAATGCCGACGATGTTATAGACTTTGTATTTACTATGAGTAAAGTAGATAGTGCGGCTTACGGAACTGAAATAGGACAAAATATTGGGATCTATGCATATACATCTAACAAAATACTAGGCAATACAAGCACATTTCAAAGTGTTAACGATATTGATGGTACAACCTATACAGGTACCTATAATTTACCAATTGTAAAAAGTACGGGGTCTTATATTGGATCTACAGCTACTTCTGTAGGAACCGGAGAAACACCTTTATTCTGGAACAGCTATACTAACATTCTCGTGTGGGGCTACACATCCAAGCCAAGTAATTCATGGGGTAACTGGGGAGGCACTATAGCTCAATATTTAGGATTAAAATTCGTGACATGGGGAGATTCAACCCTTACACCAATATCAAATGCAGCCGGTAATGGCGATTCACTAGACAATAACGGAATGGTAGTAAACGACACAACCTGGGAAACAACCGAATTCTATGGATGGATATTAATGGATGTGGCAGTTGATGGATGGGATTTTACTGTTAGAGCTTGGGCCTATAACGATACGCCTGGTGAATCTGCTGAATGCAAAATTGTTTCGATAAACGAAATAGATATAAATAAGAATGTATCTATTTATAGCCATGGCAGAACAATAAATGTGAGTACAGAAGGCTTACCAAACCCCGATGGAAAAATTTCAATATTCGATATCACTGGAAAATTAATTCAACAGCAACCTTTAGATAACGATGTATATAGTTTATCTCTTTTGGATGAGCAAGCTGGTGTTTACTTCGTAAAAGTCGAAGCAAATGGAGGCTCTACTTCTAAGAAGATCTTTATCGAATAAATCCAGAAAAAACAACCAGTTAATAGTGAATCAAAAAGGAGATTTGCCTTTTACAAATTGGCCATAAACCCTTATTGAATTATTTTTTTAATTTTAAAGCTCATACAAACAACAAATCCACATGAAAACGAACAAAGAAATTCTTAAAAAACTGGCTAGCTACTCCACAGTTGCAGGTGCAGTTATTGGAGTAAACACTAACGTAGATGCCGCATTAGTAGTTTATAATTTAGATCCCGATTCTTCTCTTTTCAACCCCCAGGATACGGCTATATTTTTTGAAATAAACCTAAATAACACAGGAGCCGATAGTGATGACGTTACGGATTTCGCGATTATCATGAACAAATTCGACACAGCCTCTTACGCTTCTGGCGTTGGTCAAGGTATTGCAATATATGCGTACACTTCCAACAGAGTGGCAGGAACATTTTCTACTTATGTGTTTGGTGCTTCTTCAGGATATACCAATACTAACTTTTACTTAAAGGCTATTCCATTAAGCAGTGGTTCATCCGTTAACTCTACCTTAGCATTATCTGATAACGCTCCTCAAGTTTCTGGTGGAATATTCTGGAATTCCTATACAAATACCTTAGTATGGGGCTATGATTCAAAGCCAGGTAGTTCCTGGGCAAATTTCGGTGGTGCAGTAGATAAATATATCGGATTACGTTTTGTTACATGGGGAGACTCTACAGTTACTCTTTTACAAAATGGCGCCGGCGATGCCGATTCATTAGATATTGATGGCTTCACAATAAATGACACAACATGGGCGACAACAGAATATTACGGTTGGGTTCTTATGGATGTAGGAACAGATGGATACTTCTACACCGTTAAAGCATGGGCTTACAACGATGTTCCTGGTCAACCAGCACTATGCATAGGTGCAGGATTACAAAACCCTACTGGAACACAAGAGCTTCCTGAACTAGAAGATGTTTCGGTTTATGCATTTAACGGAACGATAAATATTACAGCGAGCACTACATTAAATGATGGTAACGTTCGAATTACCAATTCATCTGGACAATCTGTTCTTACTACCTCTATTTCTGGCACATCCAAATCTATTGATGTAAGCAATTTGAATACGGGAATATAAGTTGTTCAAGTGAGCGCTAACGATAAATCCAGAACACAAAAAGTATTTATAGAATAAATAATATTCTTATAAAAAAACAAGGAGCATCTTTAATTAAAAGGTGCTCCTTTTTTTTGTGCTCTCCATTTGTAAAAACCTTAGTTAATAATTTCTTCTAACTTTAAACCTTATTCAAATTTGATGGCCGACATGATAAGAAGCAAAGAGTTCCTCAAGAAAATAGCAAGTTATTCTACTGTTGCCGGAGCAGTAATTGGTGTGAGTGCCAACGCAAATGCAGAATTGGTAGGATTTAACGTAGATCCAGATTCTACTCTATTTAACCCTCAAGATACTATCATTAATTTTGAGATTAATTTAAATAATACTGGTACCAATTGTGATGACAATATTGATTTCGCAATTACAATGAGTAAAGTTGACACTGCCTCTTATGAATCCGCTGTTGGACAAGGCATAAACATTTTCGCATATGGTTCAAACAAAATTGCTGGTACTTTTTCAACGTATATATCCGGCGCATCATCTGGAGAAACGTATACGAATTTCTATTTAAAACCAATTGTAATAAGTAGCGGGTCTTCCGTAAATTCCACTTTAGCAAATACGGATGATGCTCCACAAAGTCCTGGAAATATATTCTGGAACTCAGGATCCAACTGGCTTGTTTGGGGATATGAATCAAAACCAAGTAGCTCTTTCGGCAATTTTGGAGGAACTAATGAGAAATATATAGGATTAAGATTTACCGTAAAAGGCGATTATACTGTAAGTCCTTTGCAAAATCTTGATGGTGTCGCCGACTCATTAGATATCAATGAATATCAAATCCCTGATACGGTATTCCAAACAAATACATTTTACGGATGGGTTTTAATGGACGTTGGCATTGATGGTTGGGACTATACGGTTAGAGCTTGGGCGTATAACGATACTCCTGAAGAAGGTGCTTTATGCGACGTAACCGCAGTAAATTACACACCTAATGAAGGTTGTTCATTATTACCAGAAGGAATAGAGACTAGCAACACAATGACAAACCCAGCACCTCCAGTTAGCATTGCTAGTCTAATCAATATAGATGATAATGTTTCTATTTACAGTTACGATAAAACAATAAACATTAGCACAACTGGTTTGCAAAACTCAAGAGGCACGGTATCTATTTACAATACAACTGGAGAGCTAGTTCAACAGGAACGTTTAAGTGGCACATCTACAAGTATTGAAGTCAACACGAGCGTATCAAGTATATACCTAGTAAAGGTTGATATGAACGGTGGGTCTAAAACGCAAAAAGTATTTATAGAATAATTGGAATTAACTTTAGGGTAAATTGGAACAGACAGGGTATTCTAAGTAATTATATTTGAAAAATCTATTCGGTATACTCTCTGGTATACATAGCTATTATTCAAATGTTGATTCGTAAACTGTTCCTTTAGAAAATGCCAGTAGCATGTAAAGTGTTACTGGTTTTTTCTTTTAGACCTCCAGTACAAGTCCATCGTAAGCCAAATGAATACCATCTTCTAATTCATTTTCCACATCGGCATGTTTACCCATGTAGTGACTAACATGTGTAAGATATGCATCCTCTGGTTTCATCTCATTTACAAAAGCAATTGCTTGTTCTAAATTAAAATGAGAAATATGTTCTTCCTTTCGTAGGGCATTAACTACAATATACTTAGAACCTCTGATAATTACTTTACTCTCCTCGGGTATTCTATTCGCATCCGTGATGTAAGTGAAGTCACCTATTCTAAAACCAACCACAGGTAATTTGTGGTGATAAACAATAAACGGAATTATTTTAATCCCTTCTATTTCGAATGGCTCTATGTAAAGATCGTGTAATTCTATCTTGGGAATACCTGGGTAATTATTACCGCTAAACACATAGTGAAACTCTCGTTTCAACGCTTCTTGAACACGATCGGTAGCATATACATCCATGTCCTTTTTTAGCTTAAAATTGAACGCACGTACATCATCCAATCCTGCTACATGGTCTTTATGTTCGTGTGTAAATAAAACAGCTGTAAGATCTTTTACTTTATGGCGAAGCATCTGTTGTCTAAAATCAGGACCAGTATCCACAACAATAACCTTGTCGTTTACCTCAATCATAATGGAAGTCCGAAGTCGATTATCTTTTGAATCTGTAGATATACAGACGTCACAATCGCAGGCAATAACGGGAACGCCTTGAGATGTACCTGTACCTAAGAATGTGACCTTCACGCGTTGAATTTATTTATTCAGAAGACCTTTTAAGGTATCGATTACATAATCCACTTCTTCTCTTGTATTGTATCTACTGAATGAGAACCGTACAGCTGGTCGCTCTGGATCAGAACCAATGCCACGTAAAACATGTGATCCTTGATCTGTACCAGAGGTACATGCACTGCCTCCGGAGGAAGCTATTCCGGCAATGTCTAAATTAAACAGCATCATCTCGCTTGTACCAGATGAAGGAAACGAAGTATTCAAAACAGTATAAAGAGATGTCTCTTCGTCGGTGTCTCCATTAAAAGTTACGCCTTCCAATTCCGACAACAACTGTTCTTTCATGTAATTCTTGAGGCCACTAATGTGTTCTCTGTGGGATTCCAT
>JABSPR010000343.1 GCA_013214975.1 Flavobacteriales bacterium | reverse complement strand
TGGCAATCGAAGATTATAGTTTTCTCGAAGCTGTTTACATGACGATAATTACCGTGTCGAGTGTTGGTTTTAACGAAGTAAGAGTATTGAGCGATGCAGGAAGAATATTTACTATATTTCTAATATTAACCAGTTTTGGTACTTTTGCCTTTGCAATCTCGTCAATTACGAGATATATGATTGATGGCGAATTTAGGAAGTACTTTGCCGTAAATAGATCAAATAAGAAAATGTCAAAATTAAAAAATCATATAATTGTTTGTGGGTACGGTCGAAATGGTGGACGAGCAATTAAAAGTTTATTAGCACACAAAGAAACTTTCGTAATTATTGAGAAGGATCCTGCTAAAATTGAAGACGCTAGAGAAGATGGCCATCGGAATATTATTGAAGGAGACTCAACAAAAGATAGTGTGCTTTTTTCGGCTAACATTAGCAAGGCTTCAGCCATCATAACTACATTGCCAAAAGATTCGGATAACTTATTTGTAGTTCTTACAGCTCGAGAAATTAATCCTGAATTAAAGATTATAAGCAGTGCGTCTGAGGATAACTCTGTTAGAAAATTAAAAATTGCTGGTGCTGATAATGTGATTATGCCTAGCAAGGTAGGCGGGGCTCACATGGCCTCTTTGGTGCTTACACCAGATTTAGTTGAGTTTTTGGATAACATAAGTTTAGAAGGTGATGCAGATGTTAATTTAGAAGAGATATCGTTCAAGGAACTTCCAGAAGATTTTAATTATAAAACATTGGGCGAGATCGAATCTAGATCAAAAACTGGCACTACTGTAATTGGGTTTAAGACAGCTGAAGGGGAATATGTTATTAACCCAGGAGCGGATACTATATTACTTCCAAATTCCAAAATGTTTGTTCTGGGAAACCCAGATCAAATAAAACAATTGAATGAAATTCTTGGACTGAAGAAAAATGGATGAGAAGAAGATACTGGGAGTTTGCTCTTGGTTGGGTAATAAATTCGATATTAATATTGGACTTGTAAGAATAGTGTTTTTAGCCGCCGTAGTATTTGGAATGGGAATGCCAATTCTGGCATATTTTGCCTTGGCATTTTATAAATCAAAAATAGAATAGATTGAAAGAACGAATATTAATTACTGGTTCTAATGGACTTTTAGGACAGAAAATAATTCTTCAGCTTATTGAGGAAGGTGAGTTTGATTTCTTAGCGACAAGTAGTGGTGATAATAGATTGACTACTGTAGATTTTAACTACGAAACACTTGATATTACGAATAGAAATCAAGTAAATTGTGTATTCGATCAATACCAACCGACAGCTGTAATTAATACGGCTGCCATGACTAACGTAGATCAATGTGAGGATGATCGTGAGGGGGCAAAGAAATTAAATGTTGATGCAGCCCAAAATTTAATCGCGGCAAGTCAAAAGCATAATAGTCAATTGCTTCATTTGTCTACCGATTTCGTTTTTGATGGAGAGGATGGTCCATATAGTGAAGAGGATAAGCCTAATCCGTTGAGTTATTATGCAGAAACTAAAAATAACGCGGATAACTTGGTGATGAATAGTGGGCTTAGTTGGTCTGTAGTTAGAACGATGTTAGTTTATGGGGTTGTTCAGGATATGAGTAGATCAAATGTAGTGCT
>JABSPR010000342.1 GCA_013214975.1 Flavobacteriales bacterium | reverse complement strand
TAATAGCTACATTACTACTGAGTGGTTCTGTCGGGGCGCAGCAATTACCAGAATCTAATTTGTATAACTTCAATAAATATGGAATAAATCCAGCATATGCAGGTTACAAAGAATGCCTAGAAGCTTATGCAAGTCATTTGAGTCAATGGGTAGGTGTAGATGCTGCACCTATAACTGATTATTTATATGTACATAATAGCTTAGGTAAAAATACAGGAGTAGGCGGTGGGATAATTATAGATAAAGCCACATATATTAGTCGCGTCTCGACCAAGCTTTCTTATGCCTACAAAATTAAATTTGGAAATAAACATAACCTTCGGCTTGGCTTATCAGGTATTTTGGGTCATATCAAGATCGATCCTTCTTCCGCTATTGTAGAAGACAAAACTGACCATGTGCTTATGCATGGTGTACAAACTGGTTTTACGTTAGGTTCCGAATTTGGAATATTCTATACCTTAAACTATTTCCAGTTTGGATTGTTTATTCCACAAATCTTTAATAACCACATTAAATCGGATTTCATAGGCGTAGATAAGTTTACAGATGCTAAACACATAATTGGATATGCAGAATACAACTTTGTAATAAATCAAAAATGGAAAATAAAACCATCAATATTATACAAAGGTGTGCAGGTTCAAGTATCCCAAATCGATATAAATACAATGGTAGTCTACAATGATATAATCAATTTTAGTATAGGCTACCGAACCCACATTGGCCCACTAGTCAGATTAGGAATCAATATTAAGGAAAACATACTTTTGGCATATGCCTATGAATTTCCAGCAATAGAGATCCCTGGTTACACAAATGGTTCTCACGAAATCATTATAGGATTCAACTTATGCAACAAAAATACGTCAGTATCTTTCAATTGAGGGTTCTGTCTGGAAATGTCGGTGCGATTGACCACCTATTGTAATTTAATAATATGCTTACAAGTATTGGTACCGTTAGAGTGTAGAGTGTTTGTGGAAAGTGACATCGATGGTCAATTCAACCGAAATTAGGTGGTCCGATGCACCGTTTTTTACACTCCAGACTTCATTAGACTCCACAGGGTTGAATATAGGATATACTGGCTACCCTTTTAATACGCTTTCTAGGCTCTATCAGCCCATTCCTTCCAAGTATATTATTGATAGTTGTAACTGAAGGAATAACATCTTCATCAAACTCCGACTTGAGTAGCTCCGAAAACTTTCTGGCACCCCAGTTTTTATGGTTCTTTCTTAGCTTGACTATTGCTTATTTTATCTCAGCAGGAGTTTTGTTGGGTTGCCTGAAAGGAGCTCTGGAGTTATCTGCAATACCAGAGGGGCCAAATTCTTTATACTTGTTTATAATATTATATCCAGCAGTTCTTGAAATGTTAAACTCATTGCAAAGAGCTGAAAAGGAATAATTATTGGATTCCCATAATGTGATAAATTCACTTTCTTGTTCCATAGTTGATACGTTTTTCGGCATAACTTAGCGTTTGGGTTATGCCTTAAATTATTAAAAAGTGTCAACTATGTGTCTTTAACGTTTGTCAACTATGAGCCTTGACCGTACCTGCTGGAGCATCGCTTTTGTCGTATGGCATTTCTGCTCTGCTGTTTTGGCAGCTTTGAATAAACTTATCGAAAACTTCAAAAAAGGAATTATTGGATTTCCCCGAATTAAGGAATTGCTTAAAATAATCAACGGTTGGTTTTTTGCCCACTATATTGGCTTCGCGATATTGTTTTAGGATTTTTTCATTAAGAGTATTAAGGAGGTCATCGATATCCGATCCCCCGGCAACTCCTCTAACAGCTCTTTGCTTTTCTGGATTCCATTTATCTGGATGTATTCGCTCTCCGGAATAGTGCTTTAATCTCTTGCCATCAAAGGAGAATAGTGCATCAATTTGGGTCTCTAATCTTTCAGAAGAGATGTATTTCTTTTCAGCGTCCTTAATGCCAAAGTAATAACCAAGGTTATACTAAAAATCATTATTGATTTCTCCGTTATAACTAATTTATTTTGAAGAAAGGAATCTCTTAAAAAGTCAACGAATAAAAAGCCAAAAACGGTTGATAAAAAACCTGAATACTCCCTTCTGAGAGTGGCTTTCCAGGAAACACCATTCCCTTTCCCTTCCCACAGACTAAACTTTGGAATAAATGCAGGTACACCCTTCGACCAATTTAAATAATCGTCCCCAAACTTCCCTTCCAAAAAACGTTCTTCAGCAAACATAATTCTCTCGTAATAAATCCAATACATCAAACTAACTACAAGGAAAAAATAAATATTACTGATATAAATGACTATTCCGATCCAAATCAAATAATTACCTAAATACAATGGGTGCCGAACCACTGAGTATATTCCTTTCGTGTTAAGTACTTCTGCAACTTGTTTAGTCCTATTTCTTCCTGATGTATTACGAGCTACACTTCCTATTGTATAGCCTCTTACAAAAAAACCAAGCACACATACCACAATAGAAAACCACTTTATAATTTCCAGATTCTGTTCGCTTAAATAAGATAAGTCTGTGAAATAAATCGCAGGCACTGCTACCAAGAATAATAGTGCAGGTACTTGCCCTCTATATTTGAATAACCAATTGCCTTCAGTTTCCAAAGAATGTATTAACGCCATTGATTTATATACTTGAAGTTCTTATAGATTTTATTTAAATTGCCACACGTTACAGCCACCGCGAAATTAATAAAAGTTTAGGTGTTTGTTAATCACAAATCTAATTGAACATGTCTGACGATAGAAAATTCGAGCTTGAATACCTGGTTAAATCAACACCATCTGTACTTTTTAATTTTTTCTGCACGCCAGATGGCTTAGCTATTTGGTTTGCTGACAATGTAAATATTAAGGACGATCTGTATTCATTTGTGTGGGATGGTGCTGAGCAAGATGCACTATTAATCAAACGTATTGATGGAGACTTATTAAGATTCAGATGGGATGATGAAGATGAAGACTATTTCGAATTCCGTTTTGAATTAGATGACCTTACTTCCTCCACCTCGTTATTTGTTACGGACTTTGCTGATGAAGATGAGAAAGACGAGGCAAAAAGATTGTGGGACACACAATTAAACAAGTTGTTTTCTGCAATAGGCTTGTAGGAACAACATAACAAAGTCGATATTATTAAGACATATCAAAATCAATGAAGACGTTACATAAATTCATTGTATCCTCCTATTTAGGTCCATTTTTCCTGACGTTTTTTATTGCTGTGTTTGTATTACTAATGCAAACCCTTTGGAAATATATTGACGATTTAGTTGGGAAAGGTCTTGAATGGTATATAATCGTTGAGTTAATGATATACTGGGCGGCTTATCTTGTACCTCTTGCCCTGCCTCTTGCTATATTATTTTCTTCGATAATGACTTTTGGCAGTATTGCCGAACACTCCGAGCTAGTCGCCCTTAAGGCAGCAGGTATATCAGTAAAGAAGGTAATGTCTCCGTTAATAGTTACATCCCTTATAATTAGCTGTATTGCATTCTATTTTTCGAATAATATATGGCCTGTAATCAATTTAAAACAAGCTTCTCTTCTTCATGATGTCACTAAGAAAAAGCCCACACTAAATATAAAAGAGGGCGTTTTCTATAAAGGCTTGGATGGTTACACCATGCGCGTTGGTAGTAAGAGTAAAGATGGCAAGATATTGAAAGACATAATTATTTACGACTACATGGACCTTGCCGAAAACAAACGAGTAATTACAGCTGAGACCGGGAAAATGGCATTTTCCGAAAATGAAAGTCACATGCTCTTTACATTATATAACGGCTATAGTTATACTGAAGGAATAGGAAAAAAAGATCCGTTAAAATACAGGCGAAGCGACTTCGAAGAACAAACAATGATCTTTGATGTTTCAGCCTTTCAATTTAATCGAGAGGAAGAAGAATTGTTCAAAGGAGGGTATCGGATGCTGAACTTAAGTCAACTTAGTGATGCCGTAGACTCTTTGAGAATACAACTAGACCATGGAAAAACTGACTTCGCCAAAATAATGAAGAAAAATTACGACTACACGAATATAGATCTCAGCAATGCAAACGATACGATGGAGAATATTTTATCGCCAATGAACATAGCGGATCAAGTAAAAACTATTGATGCCGCTCAAAATTTAGCAAGAGGTGGATTAGGTTATATGGAAGCAAATAAAAGAACGCTTAAGAGTAGGCTCAGAAATATCCGTCTCTATTTAATTGAATGGCATGGAAAATTCACTCTATCCTTCGCTTGTCTAATTCTCTTTTTCGTAGGAGCTCCACTCGGAGCAATAATAAAAAAAGGCGGACTAGGATTACCAATGGTCTGTTCTGTTTTTATTTTTGTCTGCTTTCATGTAATAAGAACAACAGGGAGGAAACTTGCTTTAGACGGAACCCTTACACCACTTGAAGGGATGTGGTTAGCGCCAGCTATTATTTTACCACTTGGTTTATTTCTCACAGCCAAGGCTACTTCCGACTCTATCATTTTTGATAGAGCCTGGTATAATAAAAAGTTAAAGCTCATTACGGGCAGAAAGTAGAATGAATATTCTTCAGCTATGTAGCAAACCGCCTATTCCGGCATTAGATGGCGGAAGGATAGCTATGCATTCTATTACTACAGGCCTAGTAAATCAAAAACATGGCGTAAAAGTATTTTCCCTTTCCACCCAAAAACATCCGGTAATTGAATCTGAATTATCTGATACCTACAAAGCTTCCACCTCTTTTGAATATTACCCAATTAATACTAAAGTAACACCTCTAGGCATAGCTAAAAACATTCTAAACTCGAGCTCTTATAATGTAGATCGATTCTACAATAAGTCTGTTGAGCAAAAAATTGTTCATCTATTAGCAACTAACCAGTTTGATATTGTTCATTTGGAAAGCCTATTCATGGCACCATATATATCTTGCATCCGGAAAAATAGCGATGCTAAAATAGTTTTAAGATCACATAATATCGAGCACGTGATTTGGGAAAGAAGAGCTTTGAGTACCTCTTCATTTATAAAAAAAAGTTATTTACTCTTTTTAGCTAAAAGACTAAAAAAATATGAAATAGAAGTAATGAACAATGTGGATGGCATCGCCTGCATATCTAAAAGTGATTTGTCTACTTACAAAAAACTTGGTTGTAAAACAGACCTAATTAACATTCCTTTTGGCATAGATCTCGATGATTATTTAATCACACCGAAAAATAATCATTCACCATCCATATTTAGCTTTGGCACTATGGACTGGAAACCTAATGAAGAAGGAGTAAAATGGTTTATTAAAGAAATATGGCCTTCGATAACCAATGAGTTTCCTTCTTTATTATTCCATATCGCTGGAAAAAACATGCCACAATGGATTTCTGAATTAAACGATAAAAACATTGTGGTTCATGAAACGGTTCCTGATAAAATTCATTTCATCAACTCAATGGACATTATGATAGTCCCTCTTCTTTCCGGTGGAGGTATTCGAATAAAGATATTAGAGGGCATGGCTTTGGGCAAAGCAATAATTTCAACAGTAATTGGAGCCGAAGGAATTAATTATACAAATAATAAAGACATCCTTCTAGCAAACAATTCGATCGAATTTGTTAATCAGCTTAAAGTCTTACTCAACGACAAAGTAAAAAAGCAGGAAATAGAAAAGAATGCTATTGAGCTTGTTTATCAGTCGTACAAACAAAAGAATATTATAAATTCACTCACCGAATTTTACAAAAAATTATAAAAAGATAGCCATGAAGATAATGGTTCTTCTATCTCGTATCCCCTATCCTTTAGACAAAGGTGACAAGTTGCGTGCTTTCCATCAAATTAAAAATTTATCGAAGAATCACGAGATAGTTTTATGTGCACTAAGCGAATCTAATATACATCCGGATGCATATGAAAACTTAAAGAAGTATTGCTCTAGTGTTAAATTTATTGAATTATCAAGGTTTCGAATATACTTAAACATCTTTCTCTGTTTTTTTCAAGATAAGCCATTTCAAGTAGCTTACTTCTATTCTAATAAGGTTCAAAAAACTATTAATAACCTAATTAAAGATTCAAAGCCAGATCATCTTTATTGCCAATTAATCAGAATGGCCGAATACGTTAAGGGAAATAAGACGCCAAAAACACTTGACTATATGGATGCCTTATCTAAAGGAATTAAAAGAAGAGTAGAAACATCTCCGTTTTATTTAAGATGGATATTGAAATTAGAAGGAAAACGAGTAATGCGTTACGAGCATCATATTTTCAAACACTTCAATTTTAAAACAATAATTTCTGAGCAAGATCAAAATTTAATTATACATCCAATCAATAATAGAATTGAAATAGTCTCAAACGGTATCGACTCGGATTATTTCGTACCAAGAGAAACGGCTATAGAATATGACATACTTTTCGCGGGAAACATGTCATACCCTCCAAACATTGAAGGAGCATCGTATATCGCCAAAGAAATACTACCTATAGTTAAAGAAAAATATCCAAAAATAAAATTTCTTATTGCTGGCGCTAATCCAGCCAGGTCTATTAAAAACTTAGAATCTGATAGCATACATATTACCGGTTGGGTAGAAGATATTAGACATGCATATTCCAGTTCATTAATTTTTCTCGCACCTATGCAAATTGGAACCGGTCTCCAAAACAAATTACTAGAGGCAATGTCGATGAAAATTCCTTGCATTACCTCACCTCTTGTAAACAATGCGTTAGGAGCAGTTGAAAATGAATCCATACTAATAGGCGATAGCCCACAAGAGTATGCCGATCATATTATAGAACTAATTGAAAACAAGGACAAGCGAGCTTTCTTAACTCAAAATGCCTATTCCTATGTTAGAGAGAACTTTAATTGGGGGAAAACAACTGACAAATTGGAACAATTATTTTTCAATTAAAATTCGCCAAAAGCTACTATTTACCTAGCTTTGCTGCACAAAACCTAACATTATGTTAAATTCGATAGAAGAGGCGATTGCCGATATCAAAGAAGGGAAAGTTATCATTGTTGTTGACGATGAAAACAGAGAAAACGAAGGTGACTTCGTAACAGCTGCAGCAAATGCAACTCCTGAAGTTGTAAACTTTATGGCCACTCATGGTAGAGGTCTAATTTGCGCCCCTATTACAGGTAAAAGATGCGACGAATTAAACTTGGAAATGATGGTTGGTAAAAACACTGCCCAGCACGAAACACCATTTACAGTATCTATCGATTTAATTGGCCACGGTTGTTCCACCGGTATTTCTGCAAGTGACCGATCTAAAACTATTAAGGCATTAATTGATCCCAACACTAAACCTGAAGAGCTAGGAAAACCTGGACATATATTCCCTTTAAAATCGAGATCTGAAGGTGTTCTAAGAAGAGTTGGACATACCGAAGCATCTGTTGATCTGGCCCGACTAGCAGGGTTCGAACCAGCTGGTGTTTTGGTTGAGATAATGAATGAAGATGGCAGTATGGCTAGATTACCTGAGCTACTTAAAATTGCTAAAAAGTTTAATTTGAAAATTATCTCCATTGAAGATTTAGTGGCGTATAGAATTCAAAATGACTCTTCTATTGAAAGAATGGTAGATGTTCAATTACCAACCGTGTGGGGAGACTTCAAACTAGTTGCTTATAAACAAAAGAACAGTGGAGAAGAACATGTTGCACTTGTAAAAGGAGAATGGACAGATGACGAACCTGTATTGGTTCGAGTACACTCTTCTTGTGTTACCGGCGATATTTTCGGATCGTGCAGATGCGATTGTGGTCCACAACTACATACCGCAATGAAAATGGTAAATAAGGAAGGTAAGGGCGTGATTGTGTACATGAATCAAGAAGGAAGAGGAATTGGCCTTATAAACAAACTAAAAGCCTACAAGCTGCAAGAGCAAGGCATGGATACCGTTGAAGCCAATTTAGAATTAGGGTTTAAGGACGATCAAAGAGAATATGGTGTTGGAGCACAAATATTGAGGGATCTTAATGTTTCGAAAATAAAACTAATGACCAACAACCCTAAGAAACGAGCTGGTTTAATTGGTTACGGATTAGAGATCGTTGAAAATATTCCTCTTGAAATGGAATCGAATGAGCACAATAAAAAATATCTTCTTACTAAAAGAGATAAAATGGGCCACTCAATCAACTTAGAAAACTAACTGTTGCTTCAATAAGAAAAGCACTTGCAATGGGAACCAAACCTGTTACAATCATAGCAATAGAGTCTTCATGCGACGATACGTCTGCCGCAGTAATACGAGATGGTGTTATTTTATCCAACATTATCGCAAATCAAGAAGTACATAAACAATACGGTGGTGTTGTTCCTGAACTGGCTTCTAGAGCACATCAACAAAATATAGTACCTGTCGTTACACAGGCCCTTAAAGACGCAGGAGTTGACAAAACCGAGATCAACGCTGTTGGATATACACGAGGACCTGGCTTATTAGGTTCTCTACTAGTAGGAACATCGTTTGCAAAATCGTTTGCATTGGCCCTGAATATACCGCTAATCGAAATAAACCACATGCACGCTCATGTTTTGGCTCTATTCTCGAAAGAAAAAAACAAAGACTATTCTCATCCTAATTTCCCCTTTATATGCTTAACTGTATCTGGTGGTCATACGCAGTTACTAAAAGTAAATGCTCCTTTAGATATAGAACTCGTAGGTCAATCTCTGGATGACGCAGCAGGAGAAGCATTTGACAAATCAGCAAAAATTCTTGGACTTGAATACCCCGGCGGACCACTTATAGACAAGTATGCGCAAAGAGGTAATCCCCTAAAATTCAAATTCCCATTCCCGAAAGCACCTGATTATAATTATAGTTTTAGTGGTTTAAAAACTGCTATTCTATATTTTATTAGAGATGAGACAAAAAAGAACGAACTATTTATTGAAGAGAACTTGGACGACATCTGCGCATCAATTCAATACACTATTGTTGAAATTCTATTTAAAAAACTAAAGGCCGTCGCGTCAGATTTCGACATCAAGGAAGTAGGAATCGTTGGGGGAGTAGCCGCCAATTCTGGCATAAGAAAAAGACTTAAAGAAGAAGAAAAAAATTCGGGTTGGAAAACCTATTCGCCTTCATTTGAATACTGCACGGACAATGCTGCTATGATAGGGATTATGGCTCATTTTAAATATTTAAATAATGTGTTTTCTAACCAAAGAACTACTGCCATTCCGAGGTACCCTATTCAAAGTAAATAAGAAATTTATTTCTTAATCGCGATTACCTCTACCCTTCTGTTCTTATGCATTTCTTCTATTAGAAGCTTCCCTAGCGAATTTCTATCGATAAATGCCAATTCTTTTTCACCTTTCCACTGTGTATTTAAATCGAACCATTCTAACCCAAGACTATTTAAATACTTAGATACCCAACGAGCTCTGTCTTCCGACAATTGTAAATTATATTCTGCTGCCCCTTCAGAGTCTGTATGACCAACAACCTTGTATTTAAAGTATTTCTTGTCTTTTATTGAACTATAAAAATCCTCAATATACACACAGTTAACTGATTTCATCTTATGATGGTCAAAGTCGAAATAGAATGTTGCAACTACTTCTCCATATCTAATCTCCCCTTCTTCTTTCTTTTTATGCTTATCCACAAGCGATGGTAAGACAATAAACACATCACCTTTATCTTTATGCGCCTTAATTAAATTTTCTATGTCCGACTCAATCTTCTTTGCTTCAATTAAAGTTTCGTTTACTCTGGCAGCCAAGTCTTCATTACCAATTAATTTAGCCCCTGTTTGCACTGTTGCAGCACTAATAGTTCTAGATTTAATATTTGGATTAATTCCTGACTTATTCAGAACGATCGAGTATTTAACGTCGGAAGGAAGTTGTGTGAATTCAAAGATACCGGATGCATTAACATGTGATATCAGTACCGTATCCCCTAATTCAGATATTAAATAAATCGTCGCACCTTCTGCATATTGCTTAGGTAATCGAGCAAAATCAAAGCGTCCCTTTATTGAGCTATCCATTGGAGAAATTAACATACTCGCGTCTTCACCTGTAAGTAACTCGATATTACTATATACCCGATAATTAATACCTGTAGGTAACTTGGTAAATTCGAACATACCCTGTGTATTTGGCATACTCGAAGTAATAGTATCGCCTTCTTCAGAAACCAAATACACCATTACTTTTCCTGTAACTTCTTCTGATAACCTGGCATAATTAAACTGGCCTTTTATCGTATTATCAATCGGTTCAAGGAAGACCTCCTCCCCATTTCCCTGTAGAACAATTGCTTCTTCAATTGGGGTAGGATTTACTACTAATATTTCCGGCTCATCATAGGCTGCCTCGTTATCAAGTTCTTCAACATTTACATCCTGTTTAAAGAATTTAACACTAAATTGAGATAAAGCATCGGCATCCAGCATTTGTTCTTTCTGCATGTCCTTAACAAGGCTATCCACCGGAACTCCAATCTGCTCCGATAACTTTTCAATATGCTTCATAGTCGTTAAATCTTCCGCTATCATGCCTACGATAAATTTATGGTACGGTCTTTCTACTTCATCGTCTAAAATTTCCGGCGAAACAATAATCTCTTTTATCTGAGCATAGACTGTAGTATCCTCTTTTAATATTTTAACTAAAGAATCCTGTGAGATATAAAACTTAATATCGGCCATTTTAGAAAACTCAAGTTCATTATTTGCATGCATCAGACTACTTACAAATTCACTATATGAATCGTCTCTATGGGAAGACATTCTTTCCAAAGAATCACCATAGGCTATTACATCTCTTATTTGATCGTAAACGGTACTGTCGTTATCGAGAATAGTATTCAAAGAGTCTTCGGAAACAAAAAACTTAAGTTGTTTTTTATCGAGATCATACGTGTTGGAAGAGTCCGATATTAGCTTTGTATAGTTTAATTCTAATTCCTCAACCAGTTCGGATGTCTCTTTTTGTCCTACAGCAACTGAATCTTCTTCGATATAATCGTCAACCTCATAATAGGCATTTTCGAGTACTACTTTTTGACCTATTACATTTCCATTTTTATCCGTAATGTGAAAATGTTTTATCTCTTGAAAAAACTGAAAATAAGAGATTTGCGTAGGTATTCTATACTCCTCTTGATAGGGCACGAAGCCTTCTGTTTCTACCCGAATATCGTAAGTAATTCCATGCGGTAATAACAATAAATATTCTCCAGTTGTTGAATCTGAATAGTGAACAGATAGCTCTTCTCCAGTAATTTTATCTAAAACAGATATCTTTGAAAAACTTGGTATTTGCTTGTTTCCGCTCAATACTAATCCCTTTATCTCTGCGAATAATGATCTTTCCTCGGCAAATGTTAATCTATAAATATCCATCTTACCGTAACCTCCATTCTTATTTGTCGAATAATACGCGCGGTTAAACTTTGGCGTCATCATAAAGAATATATCGTCGCCGGCTGAATTTACCGGATATCCAATATTTACAGGCGATCTCCACTTTCTTTTATGCAGTTCCGATTTAAATACATCATAACCTCCTATACTAGAATGGCCTTTAGAGGAAAAATATAACGTTCTCCCGTTTGGATCAATATATGGAGCATCTTCATCATATCTTGTATTAACAACTGGCCCCATATTATGCGGTTCATTCCATTCTCCATTTCTTTTTTTAGTTGTAACATAAAGATCTAATCCGCCATAACCACCTTCTCTATTACTCGAGAAGAACAATACATTTTCATCAATAGACAATGTAAGGCTTGGTTCAAAAGCTATTTTATCAAATACTTTATCAAAGCCTTTTAATTGAACAGCATTATTCCATTTGTCATCTTTTAGCTCTGAAGCCCATAATTTAAAATCTCGGTAAATAAACATTTTACTATCGTCTCCAGAAAATTGAACGGCCCCCTCATGTCTTGATGTATTAATTTTAAGTCCTATGTTAATTGGTTTTGAGGTTTTCAATTCTTTCAAAATACTGTAATAACCTATTTGATTCTTTTGGTTATATAAGTCACCTTCATTAACTCGTCCTTCTTCCACATCAACCAAATAGATATCTTCATAGTAATCTCCATCTGGTGATAGTTCGCCTCCCGTAGTCGTTGGTGCTCTGCTCGTGTAAGCCAACTGGGTCTCATCGCTGGAAATAACTGGAGCATATTCCGAATACTTCGTATTTACATCTGGTCCTAAATTTTCTATAACCACATCAACAGGCACTCTTACAAGTACTTTCCCATAGTTACACCGATTAATTTCGTCGTCTAAAAGGAATAGAATTTCTAATAGCTCTTTAATTACTCTATCCTCATATATCAGCTTCATTTGTTGTGCAAGCTCACTAGTTCCATTATCTGTATAATATTTTTTAAGACTTTGAATTTCAAACTGCAAATCAAACTCTACATACGATCTATACTTTGTGTAACTGGTTATGGCATTATGAAATTTGTGTATTAAATGAAAACACCTGGCTAAATAATAAAATGCATCTACTGGAGATGAGTTCAAAAATGAATCAAAATTATCTACCGATTTTTTTAAGTATGATATCGCTTCGGCATAGCTACCTAAGTAGTAATGGCACATCCCAACACGATAATGGTAAAATGTATTATCCGGGTTTTCGACAACTAATTTCAAATAAGACATTAGTGCATCGTGATGGTTTTTCTCTGAATAAAGAGCATTTGCCGCCCGAGGACTTGCTTTCACATTATTATCCTGCGCCAAGCCATAGATAGGCATCAATGAGGCCATCGCAAGTAAAAGCAATAATGATAAGGACCTAACTGAATGAATCATGAAATCTAATAATATGCACGAATTACATTATTTAATTAAAGTTAGTTCAAAAAGTTAACGCACTACTTTAAACAAAGTAGAAATCGCCCCAATTACTTCACCAGCTAACTTTGTCTGTATTACTATTCACTAAATTTATAACCAACTCCTCTTACGGAATGGAAATGAAAAGGGTTTTTAGGATCTCTTTCAAAAAACTTCCTAAACGTTACTATGAAATTGTCGATGGTTCGGGTAGATGGATATCTATCAACTCCCCAAACTATTTCTAATATGGTATTTCGAGAAACAACCTCATTTTTATTCTCAATTAATAATCGTAACAATTGAATTTCTTTTTGAGAAAAATTCCGTTTCTCATTTTTATAATTTTCGCCGGTATAATTTAAAAAACTCACTTTACACTCTCCAAATTCAAATTCGCCGTTACTTATATAATTACTCCGACCGGTTCTTTTCAATAAATTTTTAACGCGAAGCAGAAACTCTTCCAAATCAAATGGCTTAGGCAAATAGTCATCTGCGCCCAACTTTAATCCATGAATTCGATCCCTGCTGTTCCCTTTTGCGGTTAAAAATAATATTGGAATTGAAGAATCCGTTGTTCTTATCGCTTGACACAACGTATAGCCATCAATCTCTGGCAACATTACATCCAAGATAATGAGATCAAATGGCATCCCATTAAACGTTTCTAGTGCCGACTTACCATCTCCAACAGAAATAACCTCGTACTTCTCTAATATCAAGTTTAACTCTATTGTCTCTCTCAAATGGAGTTCATCCTCTACAAGCAGTATCTTTCTTTTCATTTATTAAAATCCTTACAAATTTATAGAATTAGATTATCTAAGATAAATACCAATTCATCTTTTTTTGTTCTTTAACGATTGGCTAACTTCGCTCTAAATTCAAATACACCAAAGGTTTTAGTTAGATGGAGGTTTTGTTAAATGAAGTAAGCGTTAAGCCCGAACTGTTATCGATTGTTAAAAAAGTGATTACAAAAGAAAGAATCACTAAAGCAGAAGGCGTTAAATTATTCGAAGAAGGAGATTTAAGTCTACTTGGAGTCTTAGCTAATGACATACGTGAAGAAAGACATGGGGACTATACTTTTTTCAACAGAAACTTTCACATCGAGCCAACAAACATTTGTGTATTTGATTGTAAGTTTTGCTCTTACTCAAGACTAATAAGAGAGAAAGACGACTCTGCCGCTTGGGAATTAAGAGAAGAAGAGATATACGACATCGTTCGAGAATATAATGACAAACCCGTAACTGAGGTTCACATTGTTGGCGGGGTTCATCCTAAAATGGGAATTGAATACTTTGCAAATCTCATTAAAAACATAAAAAAGATTAGACCAGAAATTCATGTAAAAGCTTTTACTGCAGTTGAGCTCGAATACATGTGCAGAAAAGCAAAAATGACTTACAAGGAAGGATTACAGTATTTAAAAGACCACGGACAAGATTCATTACCAGGAGGAGGTGCCGAAATATTTGACGAGGTTGTTAGAGAGAAAATCTGTGCTGATAAGTGTTCATCCGATCAATGGCTAGATATTCACAGAACGGCCCATAGCATTGGGATGCCCTCAAATGCCACAATGCTATATGGTCATATTGAGAATTCTGAACATCTAATTGACCACATGGATAGATTGAGAACATTGCAAGATAAAACAAAAGGCTTCAATACTTTTATCCCTTTAAAGTTTAGAAACAAGAATAACCAGATGTCTAATATAAAAGAGACGAGTGTTGTTTACGATTTGAGAGTTTATGCTATTTCAAGAATATATTTAGACAATTTCAATCATATTAAAGCTTACTGGCCAATGATTGGAAAAGAAACGACAAAAATGTTATTGAACTATGGCGTCGACGATATTGATGGAACTATTGATGATAGCACCAAGATCTATTCTCTTGCAGGAGCAGAACAGAATCCTGCTATGTCTACAAAAGAGCTAGTTATACTTATTAAAAATACTGGACGTCATCCTATTGAACGAGGCACTTTATATGAGGTAATAACAGACTATGGAACGGAAGAATTTAAAGATGACCTAGAATTAGTTTAGTAGCATCAGATACATTTTCGTTTTATTCTCTGATAGACGATTCTGAATAACCTTTCCATTTTGCAATTACCTCCGACATATCTTGAGGTAGATCAGATTCAAAAAAGACATTCTCTCCAGTTGTTGGATGTTCGAAACCTAAAGTTTTAGCGTGTAGTGCTTGACGTGGCAAAATATTAAAACAATTCTGTATAAATTGTTTGTATTTGGTAAAGGTCGTTCCCTTTAAGATTTTGTCACCCCCATATTCGCCATCATTAAATAATGGATGCCCCAAATACTTCATATGAATACGTATTTGGTGCGTCCGTCCAGTTTGCAACTGGCATTGAATCAAAGTAACGTATCCAAACCGCTGCAGTACTTTGTAATGCGTTATGGATCTTTTACCCATAGACTCATCTTCGAAAACAGTCATTACTTTTCTATTCTTCGGACTTCTTCCTATATATTCATCAATAGTACCAGAATCTTCTTTTAAATCTCCCCAAACAAGCGCTACATATTTACGTTCAATGGTTCTGTCGAAAAAAGCTTTAGCAAGCTTTGACATCGAAATTTCATTTTTGGCGATAACCATTAAACCGGTCGTATCCTTATCTAACCGATGAACCAGGCCTGGTCTATTCTGTTCATCTGTTCCTTCTGGCAAATTATCAAAATGGTATATCAAAGCGTTTATAAGCGTGCCGGAATAATTGCCATAACCAGGATGAACTACGAGACCAGCATGCTTATTCACTAATATAAAATCATCGTCTTCATAAGCGATGTTCAAGGGAATATTTTCAGGAATAAGCTCAATTACTCTTGGAGGATATGGTAATACCATAGAAACTATATCCCCAGGCTTAATCTTATAGTTTGATTTAACAGCCTTATTATTTACAAGAATACTTCCTGCATTAGCGGAATTCTGAATCCGATTACGAGTCACATTCGGTAGCTTATCAGATAAAAACTTATCTATTCGAAGCAAGCCCTGTCCTGGATCAACGGTAAAACCATGATGTTCAAACAATTCATTCTCCTCTTCTTCTTTTGCCCCTTCTATCTCTTCGTTTGATTCTTTCATTTAGTAATCACTAATTTCCGTACATCTACTGTTCCTGCATTACTATCCATAACTCGAACAACATACATTCCATTTTTGTAACCTGATAAATCTACACGAACACCGGGTGCACTCACTTTCTCTCTAAATACAACTTTCCCATATAAGTCGGTTATTAACACTTCTACTTTGTCGGTGAATTCATTGTACCCAATTTGAATATTAATTTCATCTATGGCCGGATTCGGATAGATGGAAAACTCCAACTCTTCCGTACTCCCTCCCTCTTCTAATAAAGCTTTCTTAAGTTCGCGATCGGTAGTTCCAAAAACAGGTCTTATCATTAACGAACCATTAAATGGCGACTCGTGCCATTCGTCGTTATTAAAATAATATGTCTTCGAAATATTATCTGTATTCTTATCTAAACCCACTATTATTTTATTAAGATTAGGCCCTGCTATAGGTGGTTGAATCCAACCGATATAATATTTACCAGCCGATACTATAACGGGGTTATCCAACACATAAGAAGCGTATTTATTTAAATCCTCCGTATAAGTATACTCGGGTTCAACTATGCCATCCATTGATAATGTATCCGTTACTCCACCTATATCACCATAAAATATCTCATTATACACTACAGGAAAAAATGGATTGAACGATATATCATCAATTATTGGATTGAAATAATATTGAATAGCAGTTAGAGTATCTGCCTGTCTTAAGTTGAACTCCATCACAGCAGAAACCCAATCCCCTTTCAACTCAAAGCCCAATTCAGCTGTACCATCATCATAAGCATAGCTGTTCCCAAACCTTTGTTCGTGCCACAAGGTATCTTTCTCAACAAAAATATCTGTTGAAGAATTAATCCAAAACGCGGTATTGAAAGCACCGTACTTTGAACCATTATCAGGAAACAAATCACTTGGTATTCCAACAGAATGATTGGCTATTGCACCCGCACTAGTAAGTTTGGGAGAAATATCTTCAGGTAAAGCATGGTGTACTACACCTAAGCTATCGCTTACGATGTATTGCCAATCATGAACTTTACTAATATTCGAAATATTTACGGCATCAACATCCATACTCGTTTTCAGATATGTTGCCGGACTCATTTGGTAATGCGTCCATGGCATCTCTGTATATGTATTTAATGCTGTACCTAACGGTGCTGTAAAAAAAACTTCGTTCCAAATAGAATCACTCGCATTTCTGAATTTATCTAAATACACCATATCTATGTGCCAATGATCCAAATTCCCGGATAGCGTTGCATAATTTCTAAATCTAAATTGAAATCCATTCTTCAAATACAGGCTATCTTTTATTGACAGCATAACTAATTTAAATGGAGATAACACACTTCCTGCCACGCTCCATATTAAATTCCATTTTTCACTCTCTGGTGACCAAAATTCCAACATTAAGGAATCTTCTTCTTGTGGATCATTTCCTAATCCTTGTGCTTGATAATAGAAACTTAAGTAAATAGAATCGGAAGCAGTATAATTAAGATTGAATGGCATAGATATTAATGTATCCGCAGCACCAGTAGAATTTTCAGACATTCCAAAATCATATGGCTTGCCTTTTCCATCTAATCCATCAAAAGTTGCTGTACCCACAGAAATTGGATTTGAGGCATAGTGATCGTTTATGTATACCCCTTCTCCATACCAAAAGCTAGATGTATCTGAACTTATTACATAAGAAGGCTCTGGCACTAGTACCAAGAAAGGTATTTCCATAGAATCCGTAATCACTCCACTTTCATTAAAAACATATCGAACAGAAGATTTCCAAACGTGAACAACAGAGGTTACCATATACGGTTTCTGCAAATCGCCATACACATATAAAGTATCGCTTATATTGGCAATTGAATCCGTTGATAAAGTAGTAGCATTAAATATATATGTGTAGCTGGTATCTTCGGTATACTTTAAACTGTCGAAGGTTATTGAATTAAGCTTATGACTCCATACAATAGTTGTATCGCTTTCTGAATAAGCGTTTGAAGAATAATCCTTTATATTATCCGAACCAAAATCATCGTAAAACGGAAGACTTAAAGTATCGAATAAATAATAGTAATTGTTCTGCGAAAAACTCTTAGATGATATAGAACTATTTGCACCCATAGAGAAACGAGCAGACATTGAAACCTCACGAACTTGCCCGAAACTACTGAGGCTTGTAACCAATAGCAGAATCGATAAAAGGGCGCTTAATACTGTTCTAAGGGAAATAAAATTCATACTCTTAACCTACCGTAATTCCAGACGGCAATTTACTCATTTCTTCTGTCAGCGGAAAACGATATTAAGCTTCAATTATTATATGGATCCTACGTTCTATCTACGATTTCTTCCATCACTTTCAAAACCGTCAGTGAATCTAATAAGTTCGCTCCTTGAAAATTCGCTTTATTCTTTAAAACAGTAGTATCGATAAAGTTGATTACTTGCTCTAAGAAACCCGGTTTCAAACCGTTTTCTTCTAATTGATACTTCTTTTTAAGTTGTGGAGTATAACTTCTCATTCCACCAGGTTTATCCTCATTTACTACAAACCCGTTAAAAACCTCCGCATGTTCTAGAGGTGACAGAACCAATTTCTCCGTATTTGCATGAAAGACTATTCCGAAATTTGAAGGACTTCCCCAATTAGACATTAATTGAATTGGCACACCTGTAGCTGTTTTTAGTGTGGCTATCAAACCTTGATTGCCACCTCCACACCTTTGCACATACTCAACTGTAATCGTTTTTTTCCCAATTAAGAAATACATGAGATCGAATATGTGGCAAGAGTTTGCAAAAAACCATTTATCATGATCTTCTTCCGACTCTGATTTTTGACGCGCCTCAGGTATATTCAGCTCAATGCTTGATAAATCCTTAGACGCTACCCAGTTTCTCAATTCCGAAATAAAAGGATAAAAACGCCTATTAAACCCTATTTGTACTTTATCCAGCATCTCAGGATATTCCTTTATCCACTTTTCTATTTTATTCGAAAGTAGAGAAACCGGTTTTTCAATAAATAGAGGAATGTTATAACTAATTATTTCATCGATGATACTAGACGTCTCTTCCCAAGAAGAAAGAACCAAAATTGCATCTGGGTTTTCTTGTTCTATCAGTTCGTGATTATTTTCGTACCCTCTAACATTGAATTTTTTTGTAAATCTTGAAAGATTCAAAGAACCCGGTTTTGCGCTGACTCCCACTACAGAAACCCCCACTCTATCTAATACCGCAAAATGATATCCAGCAATATTACCGCAACCAATAAAAACTACTTTTAAATTATGAATTGAATAATCAGTCGACATTTATTCGACCTTGAGGTAAAGATCTATCGAACTTCCTCTGTTCATTTCAGCCCCAATTTCGTACACGGGGTCTTGCTTATAGATAATTGCTCGCAAGGAATCTATTCTATTTTCAACCGTTTTGCCATCGTAAACCGCAATTAAACTCACATTTAATGGGTCTAAAATTCTTTTAGCATCTCTTAAATTCAAATCCGTTAGATCTGGTATTCCAACCTTATCTCTACTTTCACCTCCTCCAATTTTTAAATCAATTTTTTTCCCTTTCTCTATTAACGCACCTGGTTTAATAGATTTACCTGCATATAACTGAGCCAAAACACACCTCTTACACTCATCTGGTACAACATAAACACTATCTATTTCCAGTCCAAAAGACTCAGCGATAGATATAGCTTGTCGTAAAGACAAATCAATAAGATCCGGAACTTTTACCCTCTGCGGCAATCTAGAATTAATCGTGATGTAAACATTTCTATTCTGCTTAACCTGGCCTAGTTCCTTTGGATCCTGTTTAACAACAGCCCCTCTCGGAACTTCTGATGAATAAACAGAATCAATAACCTTATATCTTAATCCTTTTCCCGAAATAACTGAATCGACTTCCGACAACTGAAACCCCCTTAAATCAGGAACGGTGATCGTTTCTCCATGCAAAGTATAATCTCCTAAGTAACTATATATACCCCAACCAGCACCAACCCAAACGAAGAGTATTAATAAAATATGAAGAAAGTATTTTTTTACTGTTTGCATTATTGGGTTTTCACAACGTTAAATTAACTGCTCGCAAAGATAGTTAATATCTTCATTTAGTTTTTCTCAAACTGATGCAGATACCAAGCCTAAAAAGCTTGTATTATTATTAATTTTAAACTTTAAACTGAATCAAAATATGTCCCTTGAAAATGAATAAGAAAATTGGTGTTATATCCGGAGGCTATTCTTCCGAATCTTCTATTTCGCTCGAAAGTGCAGATACAGTAATTTCAATGTTAAAGGAATCTCCTTTTGAATTATTTAAGGTAATTATTACAAAAGGCGACTGGTACTGCATACATAAAGATGTTCGTTATGAGGTTAATAAAGAAAACCTCACCGTTAATTTCCCTGACAATAATTTAAAATTCGATTCTATTTTCAACGCTATTCATGGTGAGCCCGGTGAAGGAGGAGAAATACAAGAGTATTTATGTTCTATAAAAATGCCTTTTACTAGCTCCGGCCAGAAAGCATCAGTAATTTCCTTTAGTAAAGCGGCAGCCAAAGAGTTATTACAAAAAGATAATATTGTAATGCCTTCTGTTGAAACATACAGCAAGAGTACTATTGGTGATGTTACACAAATTGCAAATGGAACGAAATTCCCTTGTATTGTAAAGCCTAATTCTAGTGGATCTAGTTATGGTGTTTCCAAAGCAAATAACAAAACCGAATTTATTAATGCGGTAGAACTGGCTTTCAAATACAATCATTTAATATTAGTCGAGCAGTTTATCTCCGGAGTTGAGCTTAGTTGTGGTGTAGTTGAGATTAATGGCAGAGTTAGGGCTCTACCAGTTACAGAAATTGAATTTGATGGCGAAATTTTTGATTTCAAAGCAAAGTATGCAGACGACGGCGCAAGAGAAATCACTCCAGCAAGAATATCAAAAGAAGCTACTTCTCAGTGTCAGGATGTAGCGGAACAGGTTTTTGAAAAATTAAACCTAAAAGACATGGCAAGGATAGATTTTATTTTGATGGATGACGAAGTTTATTTCATCGAATGCAATACTATTCCTGGTCTATCAAAAAACAGCATTCTACCTAAACAGTTAAAAGAAGCTGGTATAAATATGGGTGAATTTTTTATTGAGATGATCGAAAATTCAGCTTGTAGACTTTAAATAAGCACAAAGCTTATCTATAGCTATTCTTCGATGACTAATGGCATTTTTTTCTCTAGACGACATCTCTGCAAATGAAGACGAATAGCCCTCTGGAATAAAAATCGGATCATATCCGAATCCATCTTCACCCCTTTTATATTCAGAAATATGCCCATTAACTATTCCTTCAAATAATTGTTCTTCACTATCTATAATAAGAGACACAATCGTTTTGAATCTCGCCTTTCTATTCTTCTTTCCCTCCAAACAAGAAAGTAACTTCGCCATGTTTTTTTCAGAAGATGGATTAACAGAGTCAGCATATCTCGCTGAATGCACTCCTGGCTCTCCTCCAAGCTCACTCACTTCCAATCCACTATCATCTGAGAAGCAACTAATACTAAGCTTATCGTAAACAGCTTTACTTTTTATCGAAGCATTTTCTTCAATGGTGCTGCCATTCTCTTCAATTTCGGATTCCCAACCAACATCAATTAAGGATAAAACATCAAATTGATCTTTGAGAATCTCTCGGATCTCTTTTACTTTATTCTCATTACTTGTGGCAAATAATAGCTTCATCTATTCCTTAACTAAAATCCGAACGATAATCTCATCTTTATATCTAGTAACGATATAGTAGTTCGAGGGTGCCAATTGAGAAACATTATACGTAATCTGATTAGCACCCAATTCAATAAATCCATCATAAACTTGCCCAACCAATTCCCCTTTAACCGTATAGATTTCCACATTCATATTATCACCTTTCGGCACTACATAATTTATATATAACTGATCGGATACAGGATTTGGATAAAAATCTTTCATTTCTAATTGCGAAACTAGATTCGTACACATTTCATCATTTACAATATTGTCATCTTGAGATCCATTTGGACTTTGAACACTCACACAAACATAGCTTACACTACCCATTTGAGGCGCAGATATTTGAGTTTGTAAGATTAACAGGGAAGTGCCTAGTTTTGAAATTGTATCTGTACGAGACTCGATAAAGCTTACACCATCTATTTCGATTAAAAAATCAAACTCTGATATTTCGACACTGCCATAATTCTGAATAGTTACCTCAAATTGGATATACCCATCCTCTTCTGATATCACAACATTCGAGACTGCTAAATCGATTACCTGTTCTTCGATTAATAGTTGAGTAGTTAATGAATCTAAACATCCATATTCGGAAGTAGCTATAAGCCGAACCGTGAAATCAGAATTATCTGAATAAGAATTAATGGGATCTATTTCAACGCTCGTACTTCCGTCACCAAAAGTCCAATTGTTTAGGTAATTATCAACAGATAAATTAGTGAATGTAATTTCAATCGGAGACTCCCCAATCTCAGGAGAATAACTAAAATTAGCAATTGGCAATTGGTGTACCTCAAGTTGAGAAACCAGTGTATCAGTGCAAGACAATGAGTTAGCTGTAATTAATCTTATCTCATACATTCCAACCTCTTCAATGAGGTAATTAAAGACAGAATCGGTAAACTCTTCTCCAGCAATTGACCAATTATAGGAAGATATTTCATCACTAGAAATAATTGAACTATCCTGAATAAGGAATGAGGAACCAGCACAAATATCCACGTATTTCATCCCAGAAACTGGCAAAGGAATAGAGTTCGCATTTTGCACAATTGTATCTCCACACCCATTAATATCTATTATAGATAGTTCTACCCCAAACACACCAGAACCCATATATGAATTTGTAGGATGTTGCTGTTCCGAAGTATTTCCATTTCCAAAATCCCAATTCCAATAACTTATTATACCTGTTCCAGAAGTAGACAAATCTATAAACTGAGATTCGGTTCCTATACATTCATCTTCGACTGAAAAAATTGCGCTTGGTGCCGTTTCTATTTGCACTAATTTGGTAAGCGAGTCTGTACAACCATCAATGGAAATTACTTTTAATTGAACATTATAATAATCAGAATATTCAAAAAAGTGTGTTGGTTTCGGGTCAGTTGAAACGGTATCGTTGCTTAATGTATCGCTAAAGGTCCACAAGAAATTAGTTACTTCAACATCATTCGAATTACCTGTATAAGTAAATTCTAACAATGCATTGTCGCAACCTTTCTCAGGGTTAAAATCAATTTGTGGAACGGGGTTTATAACTACTGGAACCTGCGCTGAATTACCACATAGGGCATCAGTAACTACGGTCAGTTTCACGGAATATAGTGCACTGCTCGAAAACAGATGTTTAACCGTATCTCCAATACCCACATTCCCATCACCAAAGTCCCATTCCCAACTTATCATGTTTTCTGGTAAAATGGCAATAGAAGTACTTATAAATTCCGTTGTATCTCCATAACATCCAATAGAGCTGGTAAATCCAATTATCGGTGCATTCCCAATAATTGTAACAAGCACAGTATCGATAGCGACACAACCAATACCATTTGTTGAAGTCACCGAATAGTCCCCAGTAGAAGACAAGACCATTAATGTATCGCTTGTACCGTCAGACCACAAATAGGTTGAAATATCATCACTATAAATGGGTGGTGGATAAATTACATTTCCTGTACATAATATCGTGTCGTTACCTAAAGTAAAGTCAGCTGTAAACAGGTCCTTTTGCACGATCAAAACATCGCTTACTGTAGAACATCCATTAATGTCAGAAATAGTCACATCGTATTGCCCTGTATCCGAGATCAACAGAAATGTATCAACACTTACATCACTCCAAGAATAACTGTATAACAAACTATTAAGCAGAGGATACCATTCCAAAGTATCTCCAGAACATATTATGGAATCTGAATGTGTGACGTATGCAGGAAAGCTTACTTGAATAGAATCTCTAAAAACGCGGCCAAAAATATCTGTCCCTTCGCACCAATAGATTTCGCTTTTATTAACCATTAAACTATCCCCAATAGATCCATCACTCCATAAATAGGATTGATAATATCCTTCTGGGTATATAGTAGTATCACAAAACCCGTAGTCGATGGTGATGTCTTTTCCTAAATTAAGAGGTGGTGCATACTTAGAATATATATACTCCTCAACTCGCCCCCTTTCATTTGTTGTAAGTTCTTTCGAAAACACTATTACCTCAGCTATATCGCCAATAAAAGTTAGATTATTCTGATAATGAACTCTATCTCCTAATCGACTAAAATGAAATTCACAACTGCCACAAGTTGATGTTGCCATGGTAATTCCGTTTCGATATAAACCACTGTGAGAGAAGGTAGATATACCCCATCCTAGCGGCTCAAGACTTGATTGAAAAAGAATGGAGTTTGTAAACTCAACTCCGCCAAAACCTGTTACCGAAGCATGAGTACCTCCAGCAAATAATCCGTTATGATTAAGTGATATTCCTGATGTATCCCCACCCATGAGATAATGCACAGGTTTTGTAAGGGCTGGTAGGTTATACATAAAGAAAGCTGTGTAATCATTCAATTCCATTATGTCAAAATCAAGTTGATGATTGTCCCAGTTTACTACTTGGAAATTATTTATTTCACTAACAGAGTCAACTAATGAAGGCCGTTCAGATATATTGCTTTGCGTTGCATGTCTACTATTACCACTTAGATCATCCCAACTGGTAACCAAATCTGCTGATTCTACAAGCTTATTACTTTCTGGAGCATACCATAGTTGCATCGCACCAATGGTTAAAGGATCAAATAATGTAAATTTTCCAAATTGTCCCCAGTCAGTCACTCCGCTATTAATATTGGCTCTAATATTCCAATAATAATCAGCACCATTTGGTAGAGATAGTGTATCTAATGCCACTAAAACTCCAACCTCACTTAAAATAATATTAGAAAATATAGAATCCGAAGCAACTTGAATATCATAAGAAATCGCTCCGGCATATTCATTCCAAGAAACAGGAATTTCGACTGCATTAAAAACTGCCCCATTTTTAGGAGTAATAGGCGATAGTTCTCCTACTCCTGCAACAAGGAAATTGCACCAAGGAGCTGTTACTAATAGTATAACGAGATATGTAAATAATTGATTATTCATTCTAGCAAAACAAAAGTAGAATTTCCATTTTTGTATAAAAATAACGATCCTTACCTGCAAGCGGTAAAGCTTACTTAACAATTTACTTTATTAAACTCTTTATTCTGTGCATTTGATACATATCAAATACCTATTTTCGACCAAGTGCGCAATAACTCCGACTAACAGGTACAATTAAAACCCTATCTCATTGCATCTTAAACACATTGTCAATCTTAGTATATTGCCACAAAAAATAAAAGTTGAGAAGTAAAGTTCAAATTATAGCAGAAGCAGGAGTTAACCATAACGGCGACATATCCAAGGCAATTGAAATGATTAAAATTGCTGCAGAATGTGGAGCAGACTTTATAAAATTCCAAACATTTAATGCTGATTTATTAGCTAATCCAAAGGCAAAGAAAGCCAATTATCAAATCTCCAGAACCGATAAAAACGAGTCGCAACTTGAGATGCTAAAAAAACTAGAACTTAATAAAAGTGATCATATTAAATTGATTAAAGAATGTAGTCATCGAAATATTAAATTCTTATCCGCTCCCTTCGATATAGCCAGCATCGAACTACTGGCCGAATTAAACTTAGAATGCATTAAAATACCTTCAGGAGAGATAACAAATCTTCCTTACTTAAAAAAAATAGGAAGATTAAAATGGAAGATTATTATCTCAACTGGGATGGCAACAATACATGAAATACAAAACGCTGTTAACATATTGATCGATGCTGGAACTCCCCTTCATTCAATTAGCATTCTTCATTGTTCATCCCAATACCCTACAGTATTTAACAATGTAAACCTTTTAGCCATTCGCGATTTACAAGATGCATTTCAGACTCAAATAGGCCTTTCTGATCATGCTATTGGTATAGAAACATCAATTGCAGCAATCGCTCTAGGAGCGTCGATCATTGAGAAACATTTCACTCTCGATAAGTCCTTAACAGGACCAGATCATCACTTTTCTTTAAATCCATCCGAACTATCAGAGTTGGTAAGCAAAATAAGAAATGTTGAAATGGCTCTTGGCTCGGGAGTAAAAGAACCAAATGAAGCTGAATTAGAAATAGCTTCTGTAGTGAGAAAAAGCATCCATATAAAAACAGATCTCAATAAAGGAACTGTAATCTCTGAGGAGATGCTCATTATGCAACGTCCAGGAACAGGTATTTCGCCAATGGAAATTGATTACATTGTTGGCAAAACAATCGTTAAGGATAAAAAAAGACATGACATTTTAGTGTATTCAGACTTTAAATGAGAGTATCCGTACTAACCTCTTCCAGGGCCGATTACGGCATATATCTACCTCTGCTAAAAAGATTAAAACAAGACCCCTATTTCGAATTAGAAATTATCGCATTCGGAACACACCTCTCTCCAAAGCATGGGAATACTATTAACCAAATTGAGGAAGATGGCTTTAGTCCAGTTACTCTTAACAGCATTGTTCCTGATCAAGATGACGTAGAAAACATTGATTCAGCTATAAATAAAACTACCCAGCTATTTAACTCTTATTGGGATAGTTGCACATCCGAGCCACAACTGGTGTTATGTTTAGGGGATAGATATGAGATGTTCGCCGCCATTAAGGGCACGTTAGCTTCGGGCATTCCAATCGGGCATATTCATGGAGGTGAATACACTCCAAATAGCAAAGACAATGAGTACAGAAATGCACTTACCACTATGGCTCAATATCATTTCACTTCTACGCAAGAGCATGCGGATAGAGTTGCTGCTATATCTCGTCACAATAAAAACATATGGAACATTGGAACACTCAGTCTCGATAACTTATCCGATTTAAATTTACTTGGCATCAAAGACTTTTTTAATGCTTATGGGGTAGATTTAAGCAAACCTACAATACTGTTCACATTCCATCCGGAATCAATTTCTGTTGAAGAAAATAAAAAACATATTCTTGAAATCAATCAGGCGCTCAGGCAGCTTCCTTTTCAAATTATTGTGACCATGCCAAATGTGGATGCTCACAATAAGATTATTCGCAAAGAACTGGAGCAACTAATAAAAGAAGAAAATCATATTTGGGGATTTGAAAATTTAGGTACACTCGCTTATTTCTCTTGTATGAAGCATTGTGCATTTGTTCTTGGGAATTCTTCTAGTGGGATTATTGAAGCACCCTCTTTGAAAAAATATTTTATTAATCTAGGAAATCGACAAATCGGCCGACAATGTGACCTAAACGTAATTAATTGCCGTATAAACGCCCAAGAAATACTCAGAACCACAGTAAAGTTGAAAGAAAAAACTAAATTAACTGACGCAAACATTTATCGGTATGGAGACGTATCCGATAACATTATAAAAAAACTTAAAACAATACCACATGTCTAAAAATGTAATAGTAATTGGTTATTCAGGACACGCATATGTCGCTATTGATACCCTTATCTCGCAAGGCAGAAATGTAATTGGATATGCCGATTTAGTGGAAAAAGAAGACAACCCATTTAATCTCGATTTCTTAGGCAACGAGGATGACGAAAATGTTTTGAGCAAATTACAAGACCATGATTTCTTTATCTCTATGAGCAACAACAAAATAAGACGGCACATTTATAGGAAACTAGATAATGCTCATGGCTCACTTTGTAATGCAATTCATGAAAGCTCTGTCGTTTCTTCTTCTGCAGAATTAGCCACGGGTGTCATGGTTTCTTCAAATGCAGTTATTAATGCCTTAAGCTCTATTGGTGTTGGGTCTATTTGCAATACGTCATCAATTGTTGAACATAATTGTGTGGTAGGCGATTTTTCGCATGTAGGTCCAAATGCTACCTTATGTGGAAGTGTACGAATTGGGAATGGAACGTTTATAGGAGCCAATTCTGTTATCAAAGAGGGCGTAAGCATTGGTAATAACGTAACTATCGGTGCTGGAACTGTTGTATTGAAAAACATTCCAGACAATGTAACGGTGGTAGGTAATCCATCTCATATTATCCAGAAATAACTGAGTCAATTTTAATTTCCTGTGACAAGCATAAGAGTACTAATTGTCGGTGCCGGTAATATTGGTTCAAGACATTTACAAGCGTTAGCATTATTCGAGAAGCAGCTTTATATAGAAGTAGTAGAGCCTAACGAAACAAATATGCTAGGCGCAATTGCCAAATACCATAAAATAGAGAACCCAAAAGGCATAACACACGATATTAAACTTTCCCGAAGCATTCCAAATGAGCAAAGTTTATGGAATTTAGCAATAATCGCTACTCGATCCAACGTTCGATCCTTCTTAATTAAGGACCTTTTAGAAAAGCAAAACATAAAGCACCTCCTTTTAGAAAAAGTACTTTTCAGTAAAGAGTTAGAGTATTCTGAAATTGGAACGTTACTAGAAGAAAAAGGTGTAAAAACCTGGGTTAATTGCTCAAGAAGAATATACCCTGAATACAAAAAACTAAAATCAATCTTAAACAAGTCGAAACCCACAGAGTTAACTGTTGAAGGAGTTGATTGGGGAATGGCATCTAACAGCATCCATTTTATTGATCTATTTGCATTTCTTTTTGAAACGCAAAATATTACGATGGAGAACTGTGAATTACATGACCAGGATGTTGAAAATGATTTCATCTTGTTTTTCGGAAACCTATCTGGTAAATCGGGACCACATAAATTATCCCTAAACTGTGAAGATGGTGAAGAACACAATGTAGGAATAGACATAGTTACAGAAGATACTATTATCGCGATCGACGAAACAAAAGGTCGAATTATTATTTCTGAAGAAAAAGATAACTGGAAACCAATTGAATCTAACTTTTCTATCCCTTTACAAAGTCAGCTTACAAATGTCATATTAAAGGACCTTTTAGATTCGAACCATTGCGGTCTTACAACCTATAAAGAATCTAGCGCATTGCATTTGGCATTTCTTGAAGGATTAAACTTCTCCTTGAATGATAAGAATTACTACTTTTAGTAGACTGGTAAAAATCCAAATACCGTTTATTGGTGTTCTACTAAATTCACCTAAGCAATAATATGAAGTCAATTGGAATTCTGATTCCTTATTTTGGACGATTCCCGGATTGGGCCGAATTGTTTTTCGAAACACTAAAACAAAACAGCACAATTGATTTTATCATTTTCACCGATTGTGAAACAAAAAATTTCCAAGCACCCAATATCATCTTCCACAAAACTAGTTTTGAAGATTATGTAAAACTGATAAACTCGAAATTAGATTTTCAAGTAAACCCACCCAATGCCTATAAATTATGTGACTTCCGACCATTACTTGGTCATATTCATTCCGATATATTCAAAAATTATGACTTTTATGGATACACAGACATAGACCTGCTTTTTGGTGATATTAGAAGTTTTTATACCGATGAGATACTTAGTCAATATGATGTCATTTCAACACATGAACATCGTGTTTCAGGTCATTTAGCATTATTTAGGAACAATAAAAAGAATAGAAATATTTATAAAAATATTTACAATTGGAGAGAGGAATTAAAGAAAGAAGAGTTTGTCGGCATTGACGAATATGGAATTACAAATGCCTATACCATGACATTTATTGATCGTTTAAACGAAAGGTTTAACTTTAAAATTGATAATATAATTTCCAGAAAAATAAAAAAGAGGAGAACAAAAAGAATGTATCTAGTTGAGCAATATACCACACCGTTTCTCCCAAAGCCTTGGATAGACGGAACTGTAAATAGTGAACAACCTAATGAATGGTACTATATTAATGGTAACGTGACCAACAACAGGGATGAGGAGAGAAATTTTATCTATATCCATTTTATGAATTTCAAATCAACTCAATGGCGACATGATG
>JABSPR010000341.1 GCA_013214975.1 Flavobacteriales bacterium | reverse complement strand
CCAACTTTATCAATTTCATCTAATACAAAAACAGGGTTTGCTGTTTTGGCTTTTTTAAGATTCTGCAATATCCTACCTGGCATTGCACCAATGTATGTTTTACGATGACCTCTTATCTCCGCCTCGTCTCTCATCCCACCTAATGACATACGAACATATTTCCGTCCAAGCGAATCCGCTATTGATTTACCTAATGAAGTTTTACCAACTCCTGGAGGTCCATGTAAACAGATAATTGGAGACTTCATGTTCCCTTTCAGCTTTAAGACAGCCAAATGCTCAATAATTCTTTCCTTAACTTTTTCAAGACCATAATGATCTCTATCCAAAATCTTCTGTGCTTTCTTTAAATCAAAGAGGTCTTTAGACTCATCGTTCCATGGAAGATCCAAAAGGGTTTCTACATAGTTAACTTGAACAGAGTACTCTGAAGAAGCTGTATTCATTCGCTGAAGTTTATCTAATTCCTTTTCAAAATGAGATACTACTTCCTTGCTCCAATTTTTATCTTCTCCTCTTATTTTTAGCTCATCCAACTCCTCTTCATACACGTTACCACCCAGTTCTTCCTGAATAGTTTTCATTTGCTGATGTAAGAAATATTCTCTTTGCTGTTTATCTAAATCCGTTTTTACCTTACTCTGAATATCATTCTTTAATTCGAGCATCTGCAACTCCTTCGTAAGGTAACTAAGAACTAAAGTTGCTCTCTCTCTAAGCCCCTTAACTTCAAGTATTTTCTGTTTGTCTTCAACTTCCGCATTCATATTGCTGCAAATAAAGTTGATTAAGAAAGATGGGCTATCAATGTTCTTAATAGCAAAAGAAGCTTCCGAAGGTATATTAGGAGATTGCTTTATTATTTGAAAAGCTAAATCTTTTAGTGAAAAAATTAATGCATTAAATTCTTTGTCTTTCGGCACTTTAGAATCCTCGTCATAAGGAGAGACTTTAGCAATTAAATAAGGTTCAGATTTAACTATTTCATCGATTTCAAATCTCTTTCTACCTTGAATAATAACGGTAGTATTGCCATCAGGCATTTTAAGTATTTTAATAATGTATGCAACAGTACCTACTTTATTAAGGTCATCCATTCCCGGATTATCAACAGTATCATTCTTTTGTGACACTACACCGATAACCTTATCTCCTTTAAAGGATTTCTTAACGAGTTTAATTGATTTGTCTCTACCTACAGTTATTGGAATTACAACTCCTGGGAATAGCACGGTATTCCGAAGTGGAAGAATTGGCAGTTGACTAGGAGTTTCTTCAGCATTAATTTGCTCTTCATCTTCAGGTGATAAAAGTGGAATAAACTCGCTATCCATTTCGGCACCACTTACCAGCATCAATTGATTCAAACTCAAATCTTCTTTCATCTCTTAAAACCTTTCTGTTTTTATATGACATCATGTCATATACTAATTATTGTCTTTAGCTAGACAATACCTATGCCAAAGCAATAGGTAAGAAATTTTGTCTGCTTTCTGTTTATTATTCGTTATCAGATTGCTCTGATATGTGTCTTAGTATTTCGACATCTTGATCGCTTAATGAAATATTTCTTCTTAGAGCAACCGTTTTTGCCACTTCTACTGCTTTGTCAAATGAATATTTAATCATATCTCCATTAACAACCCAAGAAAAAGAAGGTGTCATTTTATTGATAAATCCCGTTTCAACTATACTACAATTAACCCCTACAACAGTTCCCGAATTAAACATAGAATTAATCGCACATTTCGAGTAATCACCCATAACAAGTCCGAAATACATTTGCCCACTACTAACAAACTTTTTTTCAGAATAACTCCAAGTACTTATTTCACCGTAGGTGTTTTTTAAATTCGAAGTATTTGAATCAGCCCCTATGTTACACCATTCACCAATTACTGAATTCCCAAGATAGCCATCATGTCCTTTGTTTGAATACCCAATAAATACAGTATTACTAACCTCTCCACCAACTTTGCAAGATGGTCCTATCGTTGTGTCTCCATATATTTTTGCTCCCATCTTTACTTCAGAATTTTCACAAAGAGCAAAAGGGCCTCTAATTAGAGTACCTTCCATTATTTTAGCATTCTTGCCAATGTAAATCGGGCCATCCTCACAGTTAAGAGTAGCGCACTTAATGTCTACCCCTTCTTCAATAAAAACATTTTGACCCAACACTCTATTCGAGTAGTGTAATATTGTCGACGTTTTATCTTTGGTCAATATTTGATAATCTGCCCTTATTTCATTTCCGTTTTGCAAAAACACATCGGTATTATTACCAATCAGTACAGCCACACCTGAATACTCTGTAGTATTCTTAAACATATCAACTTCACCTGCTTTGATTTTCTCAATCCACTGGTCATAGTTTACTTTACTAACATTAGCTGCAATTAATTTCCCATCAATAATCAATGCAGTATCAGTTTGCATCTCTTTTATTGCTTTCAATAAATTATCGTTTGCAATTAATGACGAATCTATTAGGATATTTTCATCCTCAATAATAGTTGGAAATTTGCTTTTAAGGTACTCTGCCACATCCACAGAAAGGGATCCACTAATACGAATTGACCATTTTTCTTTTAGAGTAATAATACCAACTCGCAGAGAAGACACTGGTCTAGTAAAAACCAATGGAAGTAGATTAACTCTTGTATCTGAATCGAATAGAATATAGTTCATAGCAATAAAAAAGCCCTATAAAGATAGGGCTCTTAAATCATTTAATATAAAATGAAAGGTTTTTCCTAAGCTTCTCCTTCAGTTACTGAATCGTCTTTAGATTCTGTTGCTTCAGGTGCTTCAGACTCTGGAGCTTCAGTAGTTTCAACTTCTGCTGATTCCACTTGCTCTGTTGCTGAATCGCTAGCTTTTTCTTCAACAGGAGCTTGTTCTCCTGCTTCAGCTGCTTTCTCAGCCGCTATTTTCTCTTCTTCTTTTGCATTTTTAGCAGCAGCTCTTTGCGCTCTTTTCTTTTCAATTTTCGCAGCCTTTACTTCCGCTTTTGCAGCTTTCTGGGCAGCCTGTGCATCACTGTTATCACCAGCATTAGCATCATCTGCTATTTTAGCTTCGATTGCAGCTTTAGAAATTTCAGTTGCACTATCCATTTGCTTTTGGAATCTTGTCTTGAATCTATCCACTCTACCTGCAGTATCAATTAATTTGATCTTACCAGTATAAAAAGGATGAGTCATATGAGAAATCTCCAGTTTATATAATGGGTACTCTTTTCCATCTTCCCATACTACAGTATCTTTTGTTACAGCAGACGATCTAGTTAAGAAACTATAATCATTTGAAATGTCTTTAAAAACAATAAATCGGTACTCTTCTGGGTGTATATCTTTTTTCATTAAATCTAAATTTGGGCTGCAAATGTAAGCAATATAAGACAATTGCCAAATGCATTTTTCTTCCTTTTAATGAAATATTTCAAGAGAGCTAGCGTATTTAGCCATAATTTTACTTTTAACGCAAATTTACCTCATTGAGATTAAACGTTTTCGCCCTCATACTGTTTATTGTTATAGGCTTTTCAAGTTGCAAGAAAGACACGATAATCAGTGATAAAGCTATAGATTATCTTGTTTTCTCGGTAGACACTGTTTTATTCGACACCGTATTTACAACACGAGGAACGGTAACTAAAAACTTTAAAATCTACAACACATCCAATCAAAGTATTTCGATTTCAAACATTCGTTTATCAAATGGAGAAAATTCCAATTATAATATAAACGTCGACGGAATAGCTTCCTCAAACATAAGTGATTTACAAATTGCAGAAAATGATAGTATGTATGTATTTGTAGAAGCAACCATTGACCCCAATGGAATTAATCAGCCGCTAATCGTATCTGACTCTATTATATTCGAATCTGGAACACAACAAACTTACGTTGCACTAGTGGCGTACGGACAAGATGCTATTTACCACCTCCCCAACTATTCATTGCCGGGTCATTCCAAAATACATCGATTCGAGAACTGCAATAGTGTACTTACTAATGAAAAACCACATGTATTTTACGGACACGCTTATGTTGATTCGCTTTGCCAGCTTACAATTGAAGAAGGAGCCGTCCTCCATTTTTCTTCGGCTTCATTATTATGGGTGAGTAAAAATGCGTCGTTGAATATTAATGGAACACTTAGCAATCCGGTTAAACTTGGCGGCACAAGATTAGATTATAGCTTTCAGAATATCCCTGGCCAATGGGAAGGTATTTTAATTGAAGAAAACAATACAGGTATACACATTGATTATGCGATTATCAAAAATGCAAATAATGGTATAAATGTAAAATCTGCGAGTTTAGAAATAAACAACACCAAAATCCAAAACATGCTAAACGCCGGACTTACCGGAACAAATTCTTCATACCTGGCTACAAATTTATTAATAACAAATTGCGGCGAATCTTTACTCAAACTTATAGGTGGAAATCATGACTTCAACCATTGCACTTTTGCTAACTTTTGGCAAACAGACATTAGAACATCATCCGCGGTTCAACTATCCAATCAGACTGTAAATAATAACTTTGAATCAATCTACCTTCCATTGAGCAATATCTCTTTCGGAAATTGTATTATAAGTGGCTCGCTAGATGAAGAATTAGCTTTCAACATCAGTAACAGTGAACTCTTTGAAGTGTCTTTTAAAAACTGCATCATCAACAGGGAAGATGTTAGCAATACATCTTATTTTGAAAACACAATTTCTACACCTGATGATCTAACAATTGAAGGTATTTTACATCACCCCATCTTTACAGACTATCTAAACGGAGATTTCAGTCCATTCAAACAAAGCATTGTCAATAATGCTGGAGATGTTACAATTGGAAATTTAGTCCCTCTAGATATTAACGGTAACTCAAGAACGTCAGATTCCGCACCAGATATTGGAGCAATGGAGTTTAACTTTTAGGAGTTAAGGATACTAAAAACTCAAGTGTATTCATATCATCTGCGTAATCTGCAAGAGAAGGATTTTGTGCATCACCAAACCCAATACTATTTTGCCCTGAAGAAGAAACTATACATTGAATATCTTCTCCATGCCTTTCTATAATAGCATTTAAATGCTCTTGGTCTTTATACCTCTCTATATACAGAATAGATATAGGAGAAGACAATCCTTCATCCTCTTTTAACATTAAAAAGCCATTATCATAAAAATCAACTTGACTCATTAAATACATTGTACGGTTGTAATCATAGTTATTGCCATACTTATTGTGGTTGATTACATTTTCGTAGCTAGCAATTCCTTCAAAGAAACGATCTCTGTTATAATCATGAGGCACAAGAATTTTAGAAACATTCCGGCACCCTAATCCATAGTATTGAAATATATCTTTGCCCAATTTTATATAATCATCTTGAGACTCATCGCCATTTAAAACGGCTAAGGAACTTCTACTTTTCCTAATTATATT
>JABSPR010000340.1 GCA_013214975.1 Flavobacteriales bacterium | reverse complement strand
GGCCTGTCATAACAGAATTACCGCCATCAGACCACGCCGAGTAAAGTAAATTACCGTCCTCCATGTATTGTATATTACGCACCGAAGAGTCTGAAACACTTCGATTAATCCCGACCAAAGGACCCGGCCAGTCATAGAGGTGCATTTTTACAGTTTTATCGGAGTTAAAAATTTTCAATACGGGGCAGCGCCAGGGCTCTCTACCTGTAGGCCAATGATGTTCATGCCCGTAAGCAAACTCTCCATTTACTTCATTTACAGTATAACAACCGGGAACCATAGGCTTTGTCAATTCAAGGCGGTCAACTCTATTACCATTTGCATCTAAAGTATCAAAAGTCACAGACTTATACAGAATATTGCCATTTTTAAGTGCTCTTAACTGAGGCCATTTTCCTACTGCTTCACTGTGTCGAATCCATTCAATCTTATCAGCTGTAAAATTAAGCTTAGCAATGTAATTGGCATCGAAGACTTTAGGTTTTACGTTCTTCTTTCTGCTTTTCTTTTTAGAAGGGAATTGCGGTACTTCAAACTTCTTCACATTAGTCGAAAGTGACGTAAAGGTCCTTTCTTTGCCACGGCCACTTAGATAAATATTTCCTCGCTTATCCAAGGCAAATCCGGATAAGGAGGCTGATGCCCAGGGAAAACGGGATGCTGAAATTACTTTTTTCAAATCACTTGAAAGACGTACTATAAAAACTGTCGCCGAAGTATTAATGTTTTTAAATTTACCCTTCTTTAATGACCAATCCTGTGACTTTGGAACAGCCCCATCCTTACCAAGTACCTTCACATCAACACCTTTAAGGTCGAATTTGGGCCCTATCGTTATACCAACTAAGACCAAAGTTCCGTCCACTTGGAAGCCGCCGTCGACCAACCACTCAGTTCCCGATGTTCCTATGTATGAAGACATCATCGGTGCCAGCAAGTTTTCTTTATCGGTCTTGCTATAATTCTCTTGAGCTGTCAAAAGCGAGCAGAGAGTTAATAAAATAGATATATATAATTTTTTCATAAGGTTTCCTTATTTTGTCGTGGCCAGGATATAAACACGTAGACCGATTTCTCCCGGATATTTCTGAAAACCGAGGTCTTTTCCCTGAACTTTAAAGAATACTTCAATTCTAATAGTTGTTCTACCATTGCGTTTAACTCGTAATTCAGCATCTGCTTTAACGGATTTACCACCGCTACTTACTTCAACAATAGCTTTAGTGCGCGAAAAAATTTTAAAGCCATCCGGGTATTTTTTTGATTTTTTAACCAACGAGAAATCTGCTTCATGTATTATTTTTAGATCTCTCGTTTCTCCAACTGACAACAGCTTAATGGACAGATCCGGTTTACCGCCAATTATCGCTTCTCCAAGAATCCGTGAGCTCTGGTCTCCACTGGATTGGGCCGCAGAAGAATACTCTATATGAAAATGACCGGCATAGGGAGGTGATGGTTTGACTTTTGTATCTTTCGGATGTGCAATATTTGAAATAATCCAATGACCACCATCATTTGGTTTTCCCATAAAATAACTTGGCCAGCCCTTTCCTGTGAGGTCATAGGCATATAAAACGACATTAAATCTAGGGTTTGTCGAATTAATTTTATATCTGAATTGTGGTTTGTCTGCAGCAGTAGCAAAACAACTTAAAAACAATATTAAAGTAATAGCTGATAGTTTGATGATGTATCTCCATTTTATAACGATTTATTATAAGTGGGTACGTAACTTTAAAAACTGCCATAAATTTTCTAATTTTACAAAATTAATAAGTAAATTGAGACAAGAAAGCGCTGTATCAATATTCATTTGATCTGCATTGTGATGTAGGGTTTTGATAGATTGTCATATTCCCACTCTGCTTCACTCGGAATAGAGTAATTATCCTTTGACAGAATGCTTATTTAGATCATTGATTAATTTCCACATATTGCTCAAAGTGTCATTGCTATTGAGTAGTTTTTAGCTCCAGGTGAGAAGTGTCCTAAGGATTAGAAATTAGGAAATTCAAAGTTTATAATTACCACAGGCTAAGCTAAGCAGTCAAACTCGGCAATTAGCTGTTCATCAAGATTGCGTAGGTTGTCAAGATCAATTTGAGTTAGCCTCTTCTCTTCCTGTGGTGTTGAAGTCGTTAAATCTAATTCTGTTGCATCAAACAGCACTTCCTCTTCTTCCTCATCAGACTCTTCCTGCGCTTTAACGTCTTCACCAGTCTTTTGTATAGGTCTGTCTTCCGGGATGTCCTTCAGAGGTGGTGCTTCTGTGGTCGACTTGTCAATTTCTTGAGAAGGCTTAGTTTCTTGACCTTCCAGATCTCCTCCTAAGCCACCATCTTCGAGAAACTTTAGATCAGCCGGATCAAGCAACCATTTCTCATAGGTAT
>JABSPR010000339.1 GCA_013214975.1 Flavobacteriales bacterium | reverse complement strand
TTTAATTTAAAAGAATATGTAGGCAACAACCCAATAGTTAGCGAAGCCATAGATAAAGGTGAAGTAGAGTCTGCATTCGATCATTACATAAATACTGGAGTAATCGATCATTTAGAAAATGATATTTCAATAACTGATACGAATAGAACTGAAACACAAAATACTATCCCCGAAGACATTTCTGTTTGTAGCCCACTAGATGTTCCTTTGTTTGACACACCTGTTGTTAGTATAATAATACCCGTATATAATCAAGCTAACTATTCTTACTCGTGTGTTGAATATATAATTAAGAACACTAATGTGCCCTTCGAGGTAATTATAATGGACGATAATTCTTCAGACGAGAATGCAATAAACCTACTAGATTATATTAAAAATGTACAATTTATTCGCAACGAAGAAAATTTGGGCTTCTTAAATAATTGCAATAAAGGAGCGAATCTAGCTAAAGGCAAATATGTTCTTTTCTTAAATAACGATACTAACGTCCAGCCAGAATGGCTATCTAGTTTAGTAGATCTAATTGAGTCAGACGACAACATTGGAATGGTTGGTTCTAAACTTATTTACCCAGACGGCCGTCAACAAGAAGCGGGAGGAATTATTTGGGACGATGCCAGTGGATGGAATTTCGGGAGATTGGCCGATCCGGATATGGCAGAGTTTAATTATGTAAAAGAAGTAGATTATATATCTGGTGCTGCCCTTATGATAAGAAAAGACCTTTGGGATACAATTGGAGGATTTGACAAACAGTACGCGCCAGCCTATTACGAAGATACCGATTTGGCCTTTGAAGTCCGTAAGCATGGGTACAAAGTTCTTTACCAGCCCAAATCGGTAGTTGTGCATTTCGAAGGAGTATCTCACGGTACAGATACAGAATCTGGTATAAAGCAATATCAGGTTGTTAATCATGATAAATTCTTTACAAAATGGAAAGATGTATTAGAAAACGAACACTTTGCAAATGCACAGGATGTGTTTTTATCTAGAGACAGAAGTAGTAAGAAGCCACATGTTTTGTTTGTAGACCACTACTTACCTCATTATGATAAGGATGCCGGTTCTAAAGCAGCCTCGCAGTATCTTCAAATTTTAGTTAATGCTGGAATGCAAGTTCATTTTATAGGTGATAACTTCTGGCATTACCCAGATACACCTTATTTAAATAGTTTGACTGATCAAGGTATTGAAGTTTTATGTGGTAACTGGTATGCCGAAAACTGGCAACAATGGTTAATCGATAATGGGAAATATTTCGACTATGTAATCCTATCCAGACCACATATATCCGTTAAATACATCGACATTATTAAAGAGTGTTCTGATGCGAAAATCATTTACTTAGGTCATGACTTACATTTCCTTAGAGAAGAAAGAGAATATGCCATCAAGCAAGATGAAAGTTATTTAGAGAATAGTAAAAAATGGAAGACACAAGAGCTAGACTTAATCTCTAAATCAGACGTTTCCTATTATTTCTCGGATATAGAAAAAACTGTTATTCAGGAAATTGATGACAAACTTAATGTAGACGTTGTACCTCTTTATATCTACGAACGATTTGAAGAGATAAAATATGAGGCAGAAAGCCGAAAAGACATCATGTTTGTTGGAGGCTTTTCTCATAGACCGAACGTAGATGCTGTAATCTGGTTTGTTACTGAAATATTTCCAGCAATTAAAGAGGCTAATAGCGATATCCATTTTCACATCATAGGTTCAAGTCCTCCGGAGGAGATAATAAATTTAACTTGCAATGAAATAACAGTTACCGGCTTTGTATCAGACCAAAAGCTTTCCGAATACTATAGTAACATAAGATTGGTAATTGCTCCTTTAAGATATGGTGCTGGCGTTAAAGGGAAAATCATTGATTCTCTCTATAATGGAGTGCCACTCGTCACAACGACTATAGGAGCCGAGGGGTTATCAAACCCAGAAGAGTTTATGGGTCTCGCAAATACCCACGACGAATTTTCATTTCAAGTAAACAAATTGTATACCGACTTTAAAAAATTGAACGAATTAAGTGCCTTGTCAAACACTTATTGTCAAGAGAACTTCTCTACAAAATTTGCTAAAAAACAAATGGCAAATGTTATCACTGAATTTTCATCATGAATAAAAGAAATGTAATAATTCATGCTCATATCTTTAAGAATGCAGGCACCACCTTCGATCATTCTTTAAGGGGTAATTTCAAAGATTCTTTTATTGACCATCGTGAAGACGACTTAGTAAGAAATGATCCCGATTTCTTTGAAGGTTATTTAAATCAAAATAAACATGTGAATGCCTTTTCTAGTCACTCTGTATATCATAAACCAATTGGATTAAAAAACACTGATCTTCATGTAATCCATTTTTTTCGTCACCCAGTTGAAAGAATTACCTCCGTATACAATTTTGAAAAGAAGCAAGAGCTAAATCAAAATTCCAATTTAGGTGTACAAAAGGCACACGAATTAAATTTCGAGGAATATATTACTTGGAGAATGTCTGATGAAGCTCCACCAACGATTAAAAACCTTCAAACAATATTTTTAAGCGGTATGGGGCCTAACCATAATCTGATTGAGCAAAAGTTTGAAGCAGCAACTAACTATATCAACTCAAACCCACTATTAGGTGTCGTTAATCGCTATGATGAAAGTATTGTTGTTATGGAAGAACGTTTGAAACAGTTCATCCCTAATATTGACTTATCTTACGTCAGACAAAATGTGACAGATAAGAACATAGGATTGTCTCTTTTTGAAAAACTTAAAAAACTCGAATCTCTATTAGGTGATAAATTCTTAGATGTAGTGACAAAAAACTCTTACGATCTTGATTTATATCATTTATCAAATCATTTCCTCGATATGAACATCAACGATATAAGTAACTTCCAAGAAAAGCTTGCAGATTTTGAACTAAGGTGTCGTGTTAAATTAGCAGCAAGAAACTAATTATCTAAGAAATTATTAATGCAAGAAAAAGGGAATCTCGGACAAGTTAATATTGACTCACTTCATGGTTGGGCATTCAAAGAAAGAGTTACAGAATCAGTCAATCTTACCTTAATAATAGATAATAAACCTATCGAT
>JABSPR010000338.1 GCA_013214975.1 Flavobacteriales bacterium | reverse complement strand
GGGTTTAATAAAAATTGAAGTAGTGGCGAGAATTATAGTATCTGTTACCAATGATCTAAGCACAGATCAACGTGTACATAGGGTTTGTGAAACACTTCGAGAAAACAATCATTCCATTCTTTTAGTAGGCCGTAAGTTGAGTTCGAGCTTGTTAATATTGGATCGTAAATACGATACACATCGTTTTAATCTTCGGTTTAATTCTGGTCCCATATTCTATTTAGAATACACTCTTCGCCTTTTCTTTTTCCTTTTGTTCAATAAATCGGATGTGCTTTTGTCGAATGATTTGGATACACTTTTGCCTAACTATTTAGTCTCCAAATTAAAATCAATCCCCATCGTTTACGATAGCCATGAGTATTTTACGGGTGTCCCCGAATTAATTAATCAGCCTTTTAAAAGATCAATATGGAAATCGATTGAGAAAAACATATTACCCAAGTTGAAGTACTTCTATACAGTCAATAAGTCGATTGCGAAATTGTACAAAGATGAGTACGGCGTTGATATTAAAGTTGTGCGGAATGTTCCTGTGAAATCTGCAAATGACACGATAAAGTTAAGAGAGGAATTGAGTCTTCCTATCGATAAGAAAATAATTATTCTACAAGGTGCCGGTATTAATATAGATAGAGGAGGAGAAGAAGCTGTTGAGGCAATGCGATATGTAGATGATGCTGTTTTGTTGATCGTTGGATCTGGAGATGTGATCGGTAAATTACATGAGTTGAAGTCTCAATTCGCTTTAGATGAGAAAGTAATATTTGTCGATAAAGTTTCTTTAAGCGAGCTGGTGAATTATACGGCAAATTCTAATCTAGGATTAACATTAGATAAGCCCACGAATGTTAATTATCAGTTAAGTTTACCAAATAAATTATTCGATTACATCCAAGCGGGCATTCCTGTTTTAGCCTCGAACTTAGTTGAAGTAGCTAGTATCGTAAATAAATATGAGATAGGAGAAATTTGTACTAGCCATGACCCGAAAGAACTGGCAGCAAAGATTAATGCAATGCTAAGCGATGAGGCTTTATATGAGATATGGAAAAGTAATTTACAAAAGGCTTCGGTCGAATTAACTTGGGAGAATGAAAAGAAGATTGTGCTAGAAATATTTGATCAAATTGCTTGAAAATAAAATACATATAATCTCTTTCGATGTGCCATATCCTGCTAATTATGGCGGAGTGGTAGACGTTTTCTATAAGATTAAAAGTCTACATGAATTAGGCATTAAAGTGATATTGCATTGCTTTAAGTATGGGAGAGAAGAGCAAGAGGAATTAGAAAAGTATTGCGAGCAAGTATATTATTACGAACGAAAAGTAGCCAAGCGCTTTCTGTTTAATACCCTTCCATATATCACGAAAACAAGAAGATCCGAGAAACTTCTTGAAAATTTAATGGAAGATCGTTATCCCATAATTTTTGAAGGCTTGCATTGCTGTGCTTATTTGGACGATCCGATTTTACGAGGAAGAAAAAAGCTAGTTCGAATGCACAATATCGAACACGATTATTATAGTAACCTAGCAGAAAATGAGCGTAATGTTTTTAGAAAGTATTATTTCTTTAACGAAGCAAACAAGTTGAAAAAGTTTGAATCGGTGTTGGAATCAGCTTCTGATATCCTTGCTATTTCTAATAGTGACTATGAATACCTACACGATTTATTTCCCAATGTTGTTAAAATCTCTGCGTTTCATCCGAATGATAGGGTTAGAATAAAATCAGGTAAAGGAAATTTCGCATTTTATCATGGCAACTTATCGGTAGGTGAAAATGATATTGCTGCGCAGTTTTTGGTGAATGAAGTGTTTAACGACATTGACATACCTCTTGTAATTGCGGGTAGTAAGCCCTCTGAAGAATTAAAGAGTGCGGTGAATGAGAATTCGAATTGTACGCTCAAAGTAAACTTAGATACAGAAGCGATTCATCAGTTAATTATAGATGCTCAGATGAATGTTCTGCCAACATTTCAGGTAACAGGGATTAAATTGAAGCTTTTAATGGCACTGTATAACGGTAGGCATTGTATTGTTAATACGCCGATGGTTACGAATACTGGATTAGAAGATCTTTGTACCGTTTGTGAAGACACCATAGCACTAAAGCAGCAGGTGATATCTTTATTCGACCTCGAAATAGGCGAGGAGGTAACTAAACGAGAAGAAGTCTTGGATTTGGGTTTCTCTAACCGTGTAAATGCCGAGAAATTGATTCATCTTCTAAGCTAGACAAGCTCACCTTTCCATTCTCGCATTTTAAAATCTTCGAAGGAAACTTTTTAATTAACGAATAATCGTGTGTTGCCATAAGAACGGCCCGGTTATTCTGGCTTATCTTAATTAGTAATTCCATTATGTCATCCGAAGTCTCAGGATCTAAATTTCCTGTAGGCTCATCGGCCAAAATTAAATCTGGATTATTGATTAGAGCACGGGCAATAGATACGCGTTGTTGCTCTCCTCCAGAAAGTTCATGTGGCATTTTAAATCCCTTTGTGCCAAGGTCAACCCTGTCGAGCACCCATTCCCTTCGTTCTTTAATTTTGTTTTTATCGGTCCACCCAGTTGCTGCCATTACAAAATTGATGTTGTCGTCGACCGATCGATCATTTAATAATTGAAAGTCCTGAAATACAATTCCTAAATTTCTTCTTAAGAAGGCAACTTGTTTTGTCTTTATTTTTTTAAGGTCGAACGATGTCACTGCACCTTCTCCTTTTGTGAGTTTAAGATCTCCGTACAATGTTTTGAGGAGGCTACTCTTGCCAGCACCCGTCTTTCCTATCAAGTAATAAAACTCTCCTTTTTTTATTTCGAAATTCACATCCGATAATACGGGATGATCGTTTTGAGCAATCGTTGCATCTTTAAGGTAGACGATACGATCGTCTCCGTCGTTGTTCGAATTTCCATCCGATTGGACCTCTTCTGCTTGATTGGTTTCTTCCGTCATAATGCCTTTAAATGCTGGAGTAAAAGTAATGCTAAAAAAGTATTTAGTATGGCAATACGTTGTTTATGACCTTATTATTATGAGTAAAAAGCTATTTATATTTTAACATCCATGAGTTGATAACTTGACATAGGTTTAAAATCGACGGGGGCTTTAATGGCTATTTTTGACCCCATGTTAAGGGTTGTAGTAGGCGCTCAGGTAGCGCTCTGTTTTCTGTTAATGATTGTTTCCATTGATCAAGTTGTTGGTCAGGCTACAGCTGTATTTCAAAGCGAAAATGTTGATTTCGTTAAAGGGAAGAATCTTTTCGATCACAAAAAGTATGTAGCCGCTCAAAAATATTTTGAAAAAGCAATGGTTTCTTACGGAAATCAAAACACGCTTCAATCACAAGATGCAGAATTGTATTTCGCGATTTGCGCATACGAGCTTTTTAATAGAGACGGTGAGCAGCTGTTATTAGAATTTAGAAATAGTCATCCAGAAAATCCGGATATTCAATATGTTAATTTTGTATTGGGTAGTCTGAAATATAGGAATAGGAAATTCAAGGAAGCTTTAGCTTGGTTTGAGAAGGTAGATATATTCAGGCTTACAAACGACCAGATTGCCGAGTGTCATTTCAAGAAAGGATACAGTAATCTTAAATTGAGAAAGAACGATGACGCGAAGGCATCCTTCTTTGAAATAAAAAATTCGGATACTAAGTACACACCACTTGCTATATATTACTACGGGCATTTATCTTACGAGGATAAAAAATACGAAACGGCTTTAATTGAGTTCAGGAAACTGGCGGCGGATAAAAATTTCGGTAAGATTGTTCCTTATTACATTACACAGATTTATTATTTACAAGAAAAGTTTGATGAGGTATTAACTTACGCACCTGCTCTGTTAGACACTGCTAAGCCTAGAAGATCGGCGGATATCTCGCGTTTAATAGCCGATTCGTATTACAAGCAATCTAATTTCAAGGAGGCAACACCTTATTTTGAGAAATTCTTAAAGCTTACCAATAAGATTACTCGAGAGGATTATTATCAAATGGGCTATTCTCAATATAAAACAGGTAAGTATAAAGATGCTATTTCGAATTTCAAGAAGTTACTCTATCAAAAAGATAGTTTAACACAATATGCATTGTACCATGCTGCTAGTTGTTATCTGAAGTTGGATAACAAGAAATTTGCGAAGAATGCTTTTAGTGCATCTGCAAAAATGACCTTCGATGATAAGATTAGGGAAGATGCTCTATTTAATTTTGCGAAGCTTTCGTATGAGTCGAAGTACAATCCTTTTCGTGAAGCAATTACCGCTTTTGAGGATTTTATAGCGCAGTATCCTAATTCTAAAAAGCTAACTAAAGCATATGAATATTTGGTTAATGCTTATTTAACGACAAAGAATTATAGCGCTGCTTTACAGTCGCTTGAAAAAGTTAAAAACAAGGATGTACAGCTTCAAACGGCTTACCAGATGCTTGCTTTTAATAGGGGTGTTGAGCTTTTTAATGATGTAAAAATTAAAGATGCTCTTGTTCATTTTAATAAAGCATTAGGATTTCCTTTAGATAAGTCGATTAACGTACGGGCTCACTATTGGAAGGCCGAATCATTCTATAAATTGGGTAGATACGAAGAAAGCATTTCTGCTTACGAGGCGTACTACCAAGTCCCAGGAGCTGCTAGCTCAGTTGAATTTGTAAAAGCACATTACAACCAAGGGTATGCGTTTTTTCAAAAGAAAGATTATGCTTCGGCAATCTTAAGACTTAGACAATTTGTTAAGAAAGTAGATTCCACTGAGCAGACTATTTTGGCAGACGCTTATTTGAGAATTGCCGACAGTTACTTTATATCTAAGGATAATAATAACGCTGTTGAATATTATGACTTAGCCTTGTCTAACGGAGTAGGTGATCAAGCATATGCAATCTTTCAGAAGTCTATGGGGCTTGGCGTTTTACGGAAATTTGATGAGAAGATCGCAGCTTTAAAATTATTGATAGGCAAATACGAAAAGTCTAAATTGATTGATGATGCTGAGTTTCAATTGGCAAGCAGTCTTTTGTTGACAGATAAGCCGCAAGAGGCAAGAGTGTATTTCTCAAAAATTGTAAATGAATACCCTAACAGTAGCTACGTGAAAAAATCGCTATTGAAAATGGCAGTTATAGACTATAACAATAATAAAGATGCAGAGGCTCTTGCTTTGTATAAACGTGTTGTAATTGATTACAAGGGGTTCCCGGAAGCTAATATCGCTTTCGGAGCAATCGAAAAGATATTCGTCGGCAACAGTGATATAGAAGGATGGACGGCTTACTTAACAAGTGTTTCTGCGGATATTTCTAAATCTAGGTTAGATTCAGCTACATACCATTCGGCAGAAAATAGATATATCTACGGAGACTGTGATAAAACGGTTCAAGATTTTGATAACTATATAGCAGGATTCCCAAATGGAATATTCATGCTTCATGCGAATTTTTATAGAGCAGAATGCTTAGTGAAATTGAACAAGGCTGAGCAATCATTAAGTAGTTATGCATATGTATTGAATCAAGTGCATAGTGATTTCTATGAGAAGGCGTTAAGAAGAAGTGCTGATATTAATTTCGATTTGGCTTTCTATAATGAAGCGAACGATCAATATATAGAACTAGAACACAAAGCAGAATACAATGAAAACGTGTTGGCTGCTAAAATAGGCCAAATGAGAGCTGGCTTTAAATTAGAGAAATATGATGTTGCAATAGCCCTAGGGAATTTGCTTCTTGGTACAGATAAGATCACTCAAGAATTAATCGAAGAATGTCATATTACTATTGCTAAATCGGCCTTGGCGACAGACGATTTCAGCTTAGCAATGAAGGAGTTTAAATTCACTACCGATCATTATAAAACTGCCATGGGCGCCGAGGCGCAATTCAATGTGGCCTATATCCAGTTTTTGCAAAAAGATTACGACCTAGCAGATTCTTCAATCACGCAGTTAATAAATCAAGTGCCTTCTTATGGCTATTGGGTATCGAAGGGGTTGGTGTTATTGTCTGACATATATATGGTGAAAGATGATGCGATGAATGGAAAATACCTTTTGGAAAGTGTAATTGAGAACACCGCAGATTCTCTTTTATTAGTAGAGGCTCAAAACAAACTAATTGCTATTGTTGAGAGAGAAGCGAAAGAAAGAGAGAAGCCAGTAGTAGAAATAATTGATGATGTGGAGTTTGAGGGAAGTGATCTTTTTGATGATGAAGAAGAAGAGGAGATTGAAATTCCAAAGAAGAAAGAATCTCCCAAAGCAGTAATAAAGGAAGAGGTAATAGTTCCAGTTGGAAAGGCAGTTGCTCCAGTTGTTATCGAGAAGAAAGTAGAAGAGAAGGTTGAGGAAGTAAAAGAAGAAGTTACTCCTAAAGCTGTGATTGAAGAGAAGGTAATAGTTCCTGTTGAAAAGGTAGTAGCTCCAATAGTAATTGAAAAGAAAGTAGAGGAGAAGGTTGAAGAACAGATCAAAACTGAAAGCGTAGATGGAGAATAGATTTACACATATACTTTTGGTGGGCTTAACCTTATTGAGTTCGATTAGTTTATTTGCTCAAGGAGATGAGGCGACGAGTGGATTGCATAAGGGTGTTGTATACGTTGTGGAGGCTTATAAACCTACCATTACAGATGCGAAAAAAATCAATGATTATCCTTCTATAACAGATTCGGTTTATATAAAACCAGACATGGAATACAGTCTTCTTAATCAAAAGAAACCGATTAATTTGAAGGTGATGCCAATAAATGCGGCAAGGATTAAGGGCGAACCGATTGCACAAATATATAATGGGTATGCAAAAATAGCTGGAGGTAATTATTCTACTTTTTTAGGACAAGCTAACTACACTACTGTTAGAGATAAGAATTATTCATTCGGTACAAACCTCGATCATTTGTCGAGTAGAGACAGTGAAACACGGCAGTTTAATAATTCGCGTATTGATGTTTTTGGAAAGAAATTTATAAACAAGCAACATACCTTAGATCTTGGATTGAACTATGGTTTAGACGGCTATCAGTATTACCGTTCTCCTAGCCTTGATATAGAGAACACGGTTGACCTAAATCAACGTTATGACGAAATCGGAGCTAATGCAGGGTTTAAAACTTTCCACCAAGATTCTACTGGACTGCATTTTGGAATTAATTTCGATTACCTGAATTATAAAAGCAGACTGTCGGATGATATTAGATCTACATCCGAAAATATATTCGATATAACGGGTTTTGTAGTTTCTCCAATATCTAATTCTACTATTGCAAGGGCGGTAATAACTTCTAAAACCTATGGGCTCTCTTCGTTTGTAGATTCGTCGGTTAATACATTGTTCGATATAAAGGCTACTGCAGTGACGGATAAAGATCGTCTTCGGTTCGAGTATGGGTTCGATATCTTTATAGCTCAGGTGGCTGATGAGTCCGCCAATATGAAGTTTTATCCAATTATTAAATTTAGTTACGACGTCTTTGATAACATCGTTATTCCTTATTTCAATTTAGGAGGTAATGTTACAAGACAAGGATTTAGGGGTTCCGTGTTAGAGAATCGTTTCTCTTCTCCAAATCTCCGTTTGCAAAATACAGCCTCGATGCATGGGGAGCTAGGTGTTAAAGGAACCGTTAGCTCAAACCTTTCTTATGATTTGCAGGCTTCTTTTGCAAAGATTGATGGAATGGCAATGTTTGTTAACGATACAACTTCTAGATCTTTTGATTGCTTCAACCTCGTTTACGATAGTATTACCAGAACGAGTGTAAAACTTGAGCTAGGGTATGAGATTACGGATAAGCTAAGATTGTCTCAGAAAACCATTTACAATAGCTATACGATGAAGAATATCTCGACTGCATGGCATAAGCCAACCTGGGATGTTTCGTTGTTAGCGGAGTATAAACTAAAAGAGAAGCTTAAGGTAACTTCTGAATTATACATGTTAAATGGTTTGATGGGTAGAACGTATGAGCTTGATCAAGAGGAATCTGTTGATTTAGGTACATTCTTAGACGTTAATTTAGGAGTTGAATACAATTATTCAAATCGGTTATCCGCATTTATTCACCTGAATAATTTGGCTTCTAAAAGCTATCAACGATGGTATAATTACCCTCGTTATAAATTCAATGTTTACGGCGGATTTTCTTACGCTTTCTGATAATAAATCGTAGTTCACATTCGGGGCTAACTTGTTAATAAGTATGTAGCGTTTAGACCTCATTTATGGCCTTAAAAAAGGCCTGTTTTCTATATTTGTAATAAGTAGAAAAAAACAATAATTCCGATCAATAAAAATGAGTGATTCAACTGATATGCCAGATTATTCGGCCGATAGTATCCAGGTTCTTGAAGGCCTAGAAGCAGTAAGAAAAAGACCAGCCATGTACATTGGCGATGTTGGGGTAAAAGGACTGCACCATTTAGTTTACGAAGTAGTTGATAACTCTATTGACGAGGCATTAGCAGGTCACTGTAATAATATCCAAGTTTTCATCAATGAGAACAATTCTATTACTGTAAAAGATAACGGTAGAGGTATTCCTACCGATATGCATGCGAAAGAAGGTCGTTCGGCTCTAGAGGTTGTTATGACGGTTCTTCACGCAGGTGGTAAATTCGATAAGGATTCTTACAAAGTTTCTGGTGGATTACACGGTGTGGGTGTTTCTTGTGTGAATGCCCTTTCTGTTGATTTGAATGTTACCGTACACCGAAAGGGTAAAATATTCGAACAAAACTATAAGATTGGTAAGCCTCAGGAGGATGTAAAAGAAATTGGTACTACAGATATTACAGGAACACATGTTACCTTCTTGCCGGATGATTCGATATTTGACGAAGTACTATACAAATACGATACGTTAGTTGCTCGATTAAGAGAGTTATCATATTTGAATAAAGGCATCACGCTAGTAATAACAGATTTAAGAAGAAAAGATGAGGAAGGAAACTTCATTACGGATACTTTCCTTTCCGAATTGGGATTGCCTGAATTCGTTCAATTCTTAGACGCAACTAGAGATGTATTAGTTCCTGAAGTAATAAGCATGTCGGGAGAGAAGAATGATATTCCGGTTGAAGTAGCAATGCAATATAATAGCTCATACAGTGAGAACCTTCACTCGTATGTAAATAACATCAACACCCATGAAGGTGGTACTCACCTTGCAGGATTTAGAAGAGCGTTAACACGTACTTTAAAAGCTTATGCCGATAAATCGGGAATGTTAAATAAGTTGAAATTTGATATTGCTGGCGATGACTTTAGAGAAGGACTAACAGCTATTATTTCAGTTAAAGTAATGGAGCCTCAGTTTGAGGGGCAAACAAAAACTAAACTTGGTAACTCAGAAGTTTCTGGAGCTGTAGATCAGGCCGTAAGTGAAATGCTTACAAACTATTTAGAGGAGCATCCGAACGAGGCAAAAATCATCGTTCAAAAGATAATAATTGCTGCAACAGCAAGAAACGCAGCAAAGAAAGCGCGTGAAATGGTTCAGCGTAAGAGTGTTCTTTCTGGATCTGGATTACCTGGGAAGTTATCGGATTGCTCGGAAAAGGATCCATCGCTTTGTGAATTATATTTGGTAGAGGGAGATTCTGCGGGTGGTACAGCGAAACAAGGTAGAGACAGAAAGAATCAAGCAATTCTTCCTTTAAGAGGTAAGATTTTGAATGTGGAGAAAGCGATGCCACATAAGATTTATGAAAGTGAAGAGATTAAGAACATTTTTACCGCTCTTGGTGTTTCTATCGGAACAGAAGAAGATAGCAAGGCACTGAACTTAACGAAATTAAGATACCACAAAATTATCATCATGTGTGATGCCGATGTAGATGGTAGCCACATTTCAACGCTGATTTTAACTTTCTTTTTCCGTTACATGAGAGATTTGGTTGAAAATGGATACGTATATATTGCTACTCCACCGTTATATTCTGTGAAGAAAGGAAAGGAGCATCAGTATTGTTGGAACGATGAGCAACGTGATGAGATGGTGATGAAACTTTCTAAAGGATCGACTAAAGAAGGTGGTGGTGTGCACATCCAAAGATATAAGGGTCTTGGAGAGATGACAGCAGAGCAGCTTTGGTACACTACTATGGATCCAGAAGCTAGAACATTGAGACAAGTAACTATTGATAGTGGAGCAGAAGCAGATAGAATCTTTTCTATGCTTATGGGAGACGAAGTTCCACCTCGAAGGGAATTTATCGAACAAAACGCTAAATACGCTAAGATCGACGCTTAACGTCTTTAGAATTAAATTTATAAAAGGCTAGAGGATTTATTCTCTAGCCTTTTTTGTTTTGACTCACCCTAAATCCCTCTCTCTAATTTGCTACGCTGCATTTGGAAAGAGGGACCTCTTTACGTTACATTTTAACTATACTACTATTTTGCTTCCCTCTTTTTCTTCAAGAGAGGGACCGAGGGTGAGTCAAAATTAATTCCCAAAAACAAAAAAGGCC
>JABSPR010000337.1 GCA_013214975.1 Flavobacteriales bacterium | reverse complement strand
TCAATATTTTGAATGATAAAAACTTTGTTTGCAGATTTGTTTACGGCCGATCGGATAATCATGTCTTGGGCTCTAATAATTGAGTTCTTCTCTATATATGAGTTTATTTCATCTATAAATGGTTGTCCAAACTTGATTGCTTTCCCGTTTCCTACACCGTTTATCTGCTTAAGTTCTTCCATGTTGGTAGGGTATTGGCAGGTCATTTCTTCGAGTGAAGGATCTTGGAAAATGATAAATGGAGGTAAGTTTCTCTGTTTTGCAATGCTTTTTCTTAAGCTTTTTAAAATCTCAAATAACTCAGAATCGTACGCCCCAGTTTTAACTCTCTCGTTAAGAATAGATTCTTCTTTTTCATCGATAACCTCGTAATTATGATCACGATATATATTTACTGGATGTGTGTTTGCTAAAAAGTCTCGACCTTTTTCGGTTACTTTTAATATGCCGTAGTTCTCAATATCTTTTTTAAGAAGACCAGAAATAATTGTTTGCCTAGCAATTGCGTTCCAAAATGATTCTGTCTCATATGAACCTGTAGAAAATATTTCCAGTTTATCGTGGTTATACGATTTAATTTGATCCGAATTAACTCCAATCAGTAGATTAACTAAGTGATCTAGCTTAAACTTTTCTTTTGTTGCCAAGGCAGCTTCAATGAATTGTTTAATTCCTTCATTAGCCTCGATTTGTTCTTTTGGATTATTGCAGTTATCGCAGTTGCCGCAATTGTCTTGCATGTACGTTTCGCCGAAATAGTGAAGAAGTTGTTTTCGTCGACAGATACCTGATTCCGTAAAAGAGACAGTCTCAGCAAGCAATTGCCGGCCAATTTCTTGTTCAGCAATTGGCTTGTCTTTCATGAATTTTTCAAGCTTTTCGATATCCTTGTAAGAGTAAAATGCAATGCAATTTCCTTCACCACCATCTCTTCCTGCTCGTCCTGTTTCTTGGTAATAACCTTCAAGGCTTTTGGGGATATTGTTGTGAATTACATATCGTACATCGGGCTTATCTATCCCCATCCCAAATGCAATTGTCGCAACAATTACATCAATGTCTTCCATGAGAAACATATCTTGATGTTTTGCTCTTGTCGAAGCATCCATACCTGCATGATATCCTAACGCTTTAATACCATTTATCTGGAGTACCTGAGCAATTTCTTCTACCTTTTTTCTAGACAGGCAATAGATAATACCAGATTTGCCACTATGTAGTTTAGTATATTTAATAATTTCCTTCACTACTGCTTTTTTGGGTCGTACTTCGTAGTATAAATTCTCTCTGTTAAATGATGACTTGAACGTTTCGGCATTGTCCATGCCTAAGTTCTTTTGGATGTCCTTCTGAACTTTTGGTGTAGCTGTGGCCGTTAATGCTAAAATAGGAACATCAGCTATTCGTTTAATCATCGGTCTAAGTCTTCTGTATTCTGGTCTAAAATCGTGTCCCCATTCAGAAATGCAGTGCGCTTCGTCGATTGCAAAAAGAGAAATTTTTATGGAAGAAAAGAATCGGATATTATCTTCTTTGCCGAGAGACTCCGGAGCTACATATAGTAGTTTTGTTTTGCCATTTAAGACATCATTTTTAACACCGGCAATCTCTGTTTTGTTTAAAGACGAATTAAGGTAATGTGCAACACTTTTATTTTCGCTATATCCACGAATTGCATCGACTTGGTTTTTCATTAAAGCAATTAGTGGAGATATGATAATGGCAGTACCCTCGCACATAAGTGCCGGAAGTTGATAGCAAAGCGATTTCCCACCACCCGTTGGCATAATCACAAAAGTGTCCTTCCCTTTAAGAACATTTTGTATTACCACCTCCTGATGACCTTTGAATTTATTAAACCCAAAGAATTGTTGAAGGTTATCTGCTAATGACTTCTCGGATGTTAGCAATCTTACTACTTTGATTTAAAATAAATACCTTAGCACACTTAACTAAGATCAATATTAAAGATACAATGAAAACACTTAATCTTTAGGTGTTTTCGAATAAAATATCAATGTCTGAAGATAAAATACTTGAACTAGCAAAATCCACCTTAGATATTGAATCTAGGGCGATTTCAGATCTTAAGGGTTTGTTGAATAATGATTTTGTTGAAAGCGTAAAAGTTATAGTTAACTCAAAAGGAAAGGTTGTAGTAACGGGTATAGGGAAAAGTGCAATAATTGCTAATAAATTTGTCTCTACGTTAAACTCTACAGGTTCGCCAGCTGTATTTATGCATGCCGCTGAGGCAATTCATGGTGATTTTGGTATCATTCAAAAGGAAGATGTAATAGTTTGTTTCTCTAAAAGTGGCAATACAGAAGAAATTAAAAAATTGCTGCCAACACTTAAGTTGATGAACAATCGCTTAATTGCTATTGTCGGAAACATTGATTCTATTTTGGCAAAGAATGCTGATTTTGTACTCAATGCATACGTTGAGAAAGAGGCATGTCCAAACAACTTGGCTCCCACAACAAGCACGTCTGCTCAGCTTGCACTATCTGATGCATTGGCTATTTGTTTATTGGATTATAGAGGTTTTTCAAGTCAGGATTTTGCAAAGTTTCATCCCGGTGGTGCGTTAGGTAAAAAATTGCATCTTAAAATTGACGACATATTTCAGAAAAATGAGATACCCGTAGTTGGTCCCAAAGCAGATATAAAATCTGTAATTCTTGAAATATCGGGTAAGAGACTTGGCGCGACAGCAGTTGTTACCGATGATAAATTGTTAGGGATTATTACCGATGGAGATTTAAGAAGGATGTTACAGGATTCGGGATATAATGAAACTGTTTCTGCAGAGGATATTATGAATACATCGCCTAAAATAATAGATAAAAACGTTTTGGCTGAAGATGGATTAGCGATTATGGAGAAGCATAATGTTTCTCAATTGGTAGTGATGGATAATGATCGTTACGTAGGGATAATTCATATACATGATTTACTCAAAGAGATATAAGGTTAAGCGATGAGTGATCAAGAAGAATCTGGGGAAAGTGGAATGTCATTTTTTCAGCATTTAGAGGCATTAAGATGGGTAATCATTCGATCTGCTATCGCCATACTTTCTGTTGGTATAGTTGCTTTTATATTCGACCGTTTTATGTTCGATACGGTTCTATTCGGACCTAAGAATGGTGACTTTCTAACATATAGAGTTCTCTGCGATATCGCTGCAAAATATAATTTGACAGATGCACTTTGTATAACAGAGCTACCATTTGAAATAATTAGCACGAATATGACGGGACAATTCATGACTCATATTCTAGTGTCTTTTAAAACAGGGCTAGTTGTTGCATTTCCATATGTTTTATTTGAACTCTACAATTTCATAAGACCAGCGCTTCATACAGAAGAAAAAAAGTACAGTTCTGGATTTATTTTAGTCGGTTCATTATTGTTTTTTACTGGCGTGCTCTTTGGCTATTTTATTATTTCTCCTCTTTCTGTTAATTTCTTGGGGAATTATCAAGTGAGTCAGGAAATAAAAAACACGTTTACCATTGGCTCTTATATTAGCATTGTAACAACAATACCATTAGCTACCGGTATTATATTCGAGCTTCCAATAATTGTTTATTTCCTTACAAAAATAGGGTTGGTAACTCCCGAAATAATGCGGAAATATAGGAGGCATTCTATTGTAGTAACGTTAATTTTATCGGCGATAATAACTCCACCTGATGTAGTTAGCCAAATATTAGTCTCTTTACCTTTATTGGTACTTTACGAAATAAGCATTGGGATATCGAAGCGTGTATTGAAAAACAAGGAAAAAAATGAGTGAATAAAATGCCTCCCTTAAATTATCAAACCAAACCAAACTTCCTTATTTATTTCCTATTACTAGGCCTGGTGCTATTGTCTACAATATCAATAGCTCAACAAACTATTGTTTCAGGTAAAGTTGTCGATGAAGTCACAAAGCAAGGAATACCGTTTGCCAATATTCAATTCGTGGGTACTTCGGTCGGTGCTATGTCCGACATCAATGGTAAATACAGTCTCCGGACAGAATTATCCGTTGATACATTACGTGTCTCCTATATCGGATATCATCCCAAAAGCTCAGCGGTTCGAAAAAGAACAACCCAAGTTATTAATATTGATTTAAAGGAATCGAGTGTGAAATTGGAGGAGGTTCAGATTTTTGCTGGTCCTAATCCTGCCTTGGCTATCATCAAGAATATGGTAGCAAATAAAGAGGAAAACGATAAAAGTAAATTCGACTATTACGAGTATGAGGTGTATAATAAAGTTGAATTCGATATGTATAATCTTCCACAGAAGATGATGAACAAAAAGCTGCTGAAGCCTTTCCGTTTTATGCTTCAGAACTTGGATACTATTGATGGAAAGCCTTACCTGCCTTTCTTTTTGATAGAATCTCTTTCTGAGATGTATTACCAAAAGGATCCAATGATAAAACGAGAAATTATTAATGGGACGAGAATAGCCGGAACGGAAAATGAGAGTATATCCCAATTTATGGGAGACATGTATCAGCATTTTAATATTTACGAGGATCATATATTGCTCTTTGGAAAGAATTTTATTAGTCCGGCTGCCAAGAATGGTACATTATTCTATAAATATTATTTGACAGACAGTACTAGTCTGGGGGATTTATGGTGTTATAAAGTTCATTTTGTAGCCAAAAGAAAACAGGAATTAACATTTGAAGGTGATATGTGGATTGCGGATTCTTCATGGGCAATTAAAAAGGCAACCTTAAAGATGACTGGTGATGCAAATGTGAATTATGTGAATGATGTTCGGATTGAGCAAGAATATGTTTTGGTAGATAATAAGGGTTGGATGCTCGGAAGAGATAATATAATCATGGATTTTAATCTTTCAAAAAAGGCAAAAAGAGTAACAGGATTTATTGGTAGGAAAACCACGACCTATGAAAAAATAAAAGTAAATCAAAAAAAGGCGGATGAGTTTTATGAAATAGGGGATGAAATAACAGTAGAGGACGGTTCGAGTGACAGGGATGATGCTTTTTGGAACGAAGCGCGACATGAAGAATTGAGTGAGAAGCAACAAGGAATCTATGATATGATAGATACCTTAAAAACACTGAGGGCTTTCAAGGCTTATGAAGGTTTGTTTTTTACGATAATTACCGGGTATATAGAGGCTGGTAAGGTTGAGATTGGACCGATTAATAGCCTTGTAAGTTTCAATAATGTTGAAGGTTTTAGAACGAAATTTGGTGTGAGAACAAGTAATACGTTTAGCACAAGAAC
>JABSPR010000336.1 GCA_013214975.1 Flavobacteriales bacterium | reverse complement strand
TATTCTTGCTCAAGCTTTTTACAAATAGTATATAACATATGAGTAGGCCTAGGAAGCTAAAAAGAGAAAGAAAAATTGTTGAATTTGATCTATAGGCCTCAAATTTTTCAAAATCAAGATTAAATACAACCTCTTTATTAGACGACTCTATACCGAAATTATTCTCAATATCCGTTATTTCAATACCGGTGCTAGAACTAATCCCAAAGCCCTTATAAAAATTATCTTCTAAATATTTATTTTGATAGGAGTACTCATGTTTGATTAGTTGAGTAGCTATGTAAATCCGTTCCTCCTCCTGAACCTTTACAACTTGATACCAGCCATTCCTTAATCTTACTACTTCATCGTTAGAGAAAACATTTTTAATTCGAAGAGGAACACCGTTATCAGACCAATAAATAATTTTATCCTTTTCATAAATAAAATAAGAAGTTCCCTTATTTAGACTGCTCTCATCTAACCCAAATTCGTTCGCATGAAAGGTTTCTCTAATACTTAGAGATCTATTCTTCTCAACAAAAGTATCGAGGGATTTATTTAAACGATCGTAGTTAATGAGATAGCTTTTCTGAAATGAGCTAAATACCTCATCCTCGCTCACCAGAAATAAGGAGCTCTTATCCAAGGCCAAATTAAAGCCAAGAAATAAAATAAAAGCAATAAGTAGCTTAATGTTCAGCTTCATGATAGAGGTAATATTCAATTAGCTTGATAACAAAATAAATGCCATCCAAACTACCGATTTGAAGTATTCAAGATATTGATAATATCTGAGACAACTTTAGTTCCCAGCAATCAATTGATCTACTCTCTCTTGAATTTTCATAAAGAATTGATTCCTGTGCTTCTCGGATACCTCTGATATTAACGTAGACTTACCCATTAAATTGGTCATCCAATCGTCCGTCTCTTTACAGAACTTATCGTTTGTCGTAATTAGTAAGTTCAATGTATTATGGCTGATAAACAACATTCTTGATTCCCCACCCAATCTTGCCAGTACTTTGTTATTTGCCAATAACACTTCGTTATAATAAACCTTGTACTTCGCTTTTTGAACATCCAGATGCCCTGAAGGAATTTTCACTCCTTTCTCTGCTTGTAGTTGAATGTGCTCAAAGAATTTCTTTAGCTGATGGCAAACTTCTATAAAGTCTTCTTTAGAATCAAACATCCCAGAATCCTTACAGTATTTAAGTTGATTGATCGTACTGTTAATTGTATCCGCATTCCAGATCTCTATAGTATCAACTTCTCTATATCTTCTTAATGCCTCTTTACCAAGGCTCAGTATCTCAGGATCTATCTCTCCTATTTTAAATTTTTTCTTCTCATAATCCGGAAACTGGTAGATCATCTTTAACCAGAAATAGGTTTTAAAAGCAGCCAATTCTTCAAACTCGAAATAATTAAAGATTGGAATATCCATTGCGGAATATATCATCTCGCTATTCTCGAAACTTTTAATCTGACCAAGATTTTTAATAATGGATTTCAAATAGATAGAAAAATCGAATGACTCTACATCTACGTGAGAGTACTTGAATGTAACTGCATCAGAAGATTCACTAATCAAAGAATCCACGGATACTCCAAATTGAGAGCTCAAAATTTTAATCTCATCAAAAGTTAAGGAAGTCTGCCCACGAATTCTTCTATAGACACTATCGTTACTTACATTTAATAGTTCTGCTAACTCATCCACCAAGGATAAGTTGGGTGGCAGTTTGTCCTTTATCTGTTGAAGAAAAGCGTTCTGTATATTGTCTTTACCTGTCATGATTGGAGCGAAAGTAATACTTTTTGCATGTCCCGCCCTTCTGGAAATTAATGTTTTACGCCTTTCAGTAATTCCAATCCAGAATTCTCATTTATTGCAGCTTCTACCGGATAACCCAAAATCCGTTTCATAAATAATTGATTATCGCAAATCGCCAATAAAAGCCCGCATTATGTAGTTTTTACCAGAGAGTAGGAGGATATATGTTTGACAAATATTAATAACAAAAAATTAAAACTATGAAAACAATTAAAACTACTACACTAATAATTATTACTGTATTAATCAGCATTTTTAAAATTAAGTGCACAAGGAAATAACTCTATTGCTTTATTAGAAGTTGAAGCCAACGGTATAAATATAGGCCAGCGTTAACTCGATAACATTACACGAGTAGAATGAGATAAATTATTTAAATATAATTTGATGGATAAATATGACACTAGAGACAAATTAAAACAGTCGGGCAAGAAATTCGAATCATGTTTTGGTAAGGAGTGTTTGGTAAGAGCAGGAACAGTTCTGTGGATTCACAATATGTTAAGTACTAGTATAGAATCCTACGATGACAAAATTGTGATAACAATGCGACTTATTGATGTAAGAGGGTCTAGAGTGATAGAAACGAGTATCAGCGAATATTTAAACGCCCCTACTAGAATACAATCCATGATAGAATATTCATTAAAGAAATTACATAATATAGAACCTGTAGATGAAGCCGATAAGCTAAAAATAGGCGCGCTAACATACTATAGCAGTCAATCCAATCTATGATTCCCAAAACACAAAAAATTAAAGCTTAATGGTTTTAGAAACTCTAGAACTGGATTGGAATTCGCCTTTGGTCTATCTTTTAAAGCCGCATCATTTTGCAAGTGGTTACTACGATGCAGATAAAAAAATGGCAGCTAGCGAGCTCATGGGACAGAAATAGTTCTGATACAAAACCTGATATGACTGAAGAAATTGACTCTAGAGGAGATATATAATTTCTGGCTGGGTATGGGCAATAGGAAAAACCTTCAAATCAGGTCACTTAAACATCCCTGTTAACGCATATTTCTCACTCTCTAGAAAGGCCATGTAATAGGCTTATCGATGGGATTCTATGTAAAATAAGAACTAAGAGAAGAAACTGTATAGATAAAGGAAGAGGACTTAGGTCCTCTTTTTTTAGGACTTTAAGGCTTCAGCACCACCAACGATCTCTAAGATCTCATTAGTAATTGCAGCTTGTCTTGCCTTATTATATTGTAAGGTAAGATCTTCTTTCATCTCAGATGCATTATCAGTTGCCTTGTGCATTGCTGTCATTCTAGCACCATGTTCAGACGCTACAGAATCTAATAACGCCTTATAGAACTGTGTCTTTAACGAAAGGGGAAGAAGTTCTCTTACAATTTCCTCTTTATTTGGCTCAAAAATATGATCTGTATGAGCAACTGTTGAGGCATTATCCTCAGAAGGTAGAAGAGGTAAAAACTGCTCTGTTGTAATATCTTGTGAAGCGGCATTAATAAATTTATTATACACCAAAATTACACGATCAAAATCGTTATGCTCAAACGCAGCCATTACCTTCTCGGCAATACTAGATACATTTTCGAACGACATATTATCGAAAACTTCATCCATATCTCTTGGCAAAAAAGTACCTCGAATAGCATAGTCCGTGTTCTTGAAGTAATCAGTCGCTTTCTTACCAATAGACATTACAGTCACTTGCTTTCCTGCATACTTCTCATTTATTAAACTATTTGTTCGTTTAATAATGTTCGAATTAAATGCACCACAAAGACCCCTGTTAGATGTTATTGGAATAATAAGAATATATCTTTCACCGCCATCTCTTGTATAAATACTCTCATTACCATCAATACTCGAACTAATATTCTCAAGGATTGAAGTCAACTTTTCAGAATAAGGTCGCATCTGAACAATCGCATCTGTAGCTCTTTTCAATTTAGCTGCAGATACCATTTTCATTGCAGATGTAATCTGCATTGTAGTACCTATAGAGGTAATACGATATCTTATTTCTTTTAAGTTAGCCAATGTCTTCTGTTTTAGTCGATGTAGTTAGCTGAAATATCTGCGCATACTTTGTCTAGAACAGATATTACTTCATCCGTTAATCCACCTGCCTTAATCGTATCCAAAATATCTCTATGCTTAGATTCTAGGTATCCTACAAACTCCTCTTCAAATGCTTTTACCTTTTTTACAGGAACTTTTTGGATTAACCCTTTCGTTCCACAATAGATGATAGCAACTTGTTTCTCAACAGTAACAGGAGAATACTGACCTTGCTTAAGAATCTCAACATTTCTAGAACCTTTGTCCAATACCGCTTTAGTAGTAGCATCAAGATCAGAACCAAATTTAGAGAAAGCCTCTAGTTCACGATACTGTGCTTGATCCAATTTCAGTGTACCAGAAATTTTCTTCATTGATTTAATCTGAGCATTACCACCAACACGTGATACCGAGATACCAACATTAATCGCTGGTCTTACTCCAGAGTTAAACAGGTTAGACTCTAAGAATATCTGACCATCAGTAATCGAAATTACATTTGTTGGGATATAAGCAGAAACGTCACCAGCTTGTGTTTCAATAATTGGTAATGCTGTTAAAGAGCCTCCACCTTTTACAATTCCTTTTAAAGAATCTGGTAAATCATTCATAGCGGCAGCAATCCCATCTGAGTTATTCACTTTCGCCGCTCTTTCCAATAACCTAGAGTGCAAGAAGAACACATCACCAGGATATGCCTCACGACCCGGAGGACGTCTCAATAGTAACGATACCTCACGGTAAGCAACAGCTTGTTTAGACAAATCATCATAAACAATTAACGCCGGCCTGCCAGTATCCCTAAAATACTCACCTATAGCTGCACCAGTAAATGCAGAATAAAACTGCATTGGAGCTGGATCAGCTGCAGAAGCACATACAACAGTTGTGTAAGCCATTGCGCCATGCTCTTCAAGCGTTTGAACTATACCAGCTACAGTTGAACTTTTTTGTCCACATGCAACATAGATACAATAAACAGGCTCGCCTTTATCGTAAAATTCTTTTTGATTGATAATTGTATCGATAGCAATTGCTGTTTTACCAGTCTGTCTATCGCCAATAATCAACTCTCTTTGCCCTCTACCAATTGGAATCATAGCATCAATTGCTTTGACACCTGTTTGAAGAGGCTCAGTAACTGGTTGTCTATAGATAACACCAGGAGCCTTTCTTTCTAATGGCATGTCGTAAGTCTCTCCTTCAATTGGTCCCTTACCATCGATTGGTTGACCTAAAGTATCCACAACACGACCTAAAATACCTTCACCTACATTAATGGATGCAATTTTACCAGTACGTTTTACAGAATCACCTTCTTTCAACCCAGCAGAACTACCCAATAATACAGCACCTACGTTATCCTCTTCCAAGTTAAGAACGATTGCTCTTAAACCAGTCTCGAATTCAATTAGCTCACCAGATTGAACTTTTTTAAGACCATAGATACGAGCGATACCATCACCTACGTGTAATACCGTTCCTACTTCTTCTAATTCTGCATCAGATTTGAAACCAGATAACTGCTCTCTTAATATTCCTGATATTTCTGCAGGTTTAACTTCAGCCATTTTGTTGCTTTTTAATTTAGACTATATGTTTTCTTAAGTGTTCTTAAGTCTTTAAGAATACTTGAATCCCACTGATCATCACCAACACGAAGTATAAAACCTCCGATGATGTCTTCATTCACCCTTTCCTCGAGCTCAACAGTTGCATTGTATGTACTTGCCACTTTTTCTTCGACTTGTTTTCTCAAACTCGCATCTAATTTAACTGCAGTAGTTACAATGGCACTAACAATGTTGTTCTCTTTCTTATACACAGCAAAGAATTCACTAATAATATCCTCTAAAAACATTTCACGTTTTTTAAAGGTTATTAAATTAACGAACGCCATAGATTCTTTTGACATCTTAGTGCCAAAAATACTATCAAGGATTGCCAATTTTTTTTCCGTTTTAACCACCGGACTTTTAAGTAAAAGCGCAAACTCTTTTGAATCATCACAAGCTTTTGAAAACATAACCATGTCTTCATAAACTTTAGGTAGTACGCTCTTCTCCTTCGCAATTGCGATTAAAGATTTAGCGTACCTAGATGCGATTCTATTAGCCTTCATTTACTTAATTCAATTTTAGATCCTTGAGCATATCTTCTGCTCTTTTCTTTTGCTTATCTGCATCTGATAATTGCTCTTTCAATATTGTCTCAGCAATATCTATAGATAAAACAGCTACTTGCTTTCTGATTTCATCAACAGCAGCAGTTTTCTCACGAGCAATGTTCTCACGAGCAGAAGCAAGTTCCTTATCGGTTACTTCTTTAGCTTTTTCTTTAGCTTCAGCAACGATACCATCCTTCAGCTCACGAGCTTCTTTGATCATCTCGTTTCTTTCGGCTTTAGCTTCCTCTAGTAAATTTTCATTACTAGCATGAAGTTTTTCCATTTCCTTCTTAGCCTTTTTAGCTTGTTTCAACGCATCTTCGATCGAGTCTTCTCGTTCTTTAAGCGCACCAAGAATAGGCTTCCACGCAAACTTCTTTAACAAGAACATTAGCGTAAGGAAAGAAATGGTCATCCAAAAAAGTAGACCAATCTCTGGAGTAACTAATTCCATAAATTTTGCTTTTGTTTAGGATTCTAATTATCCTAATCCTACAATAAACCCAAGTGCTACTGCACCAAGTGCTACACCCTCAACAAGTGCTGCTGCAAGAATCATATTAGAAGCAATATCTCCTTTTACTTCTGGCTGACGAGCGATAGCTTCTAAAGCGCTTCCACCGATTCTACCAATACCAATACCAGCTCCTACTGCTGCGATTGCAGCACCTACAACAGCTCCTGCTTTTGCTACTCCTGCGCCCATTGCACCTGCTGCAGCTGCAGCTTCTAATAAAATAGTTAATGTAACCATGACTTATATATTAAAAATTAAACAAATTAAATTTTATTAATGATGATCTTCCACTACTGCCATACCAAAATAAATGGCTGACAAGAACGTAAATACATACGCTTGAAGGATCCCCACTAATAATTCCAAACAGTTGATGAAAATAGTAAACGGAATTGCAGGTACGGCTGTACCGTATCCAGCCCCTGTGTTACCATCACCAAACAAAAATATCAAACAAAAGAATACTAACAATACAATATGACCTGCGGTAATATTCGCAAAAAGTCGGATTATTAATACCGCCGGCTTAATAAGAATTCCTAAAATTTCAATAGGGGTTAAGATAAATAACACCCATGTTGGAACACCAGGCATAGCCAATACATGTCTCCAATATCCTTTTCCACTATTCTTCAAGATGTAAAATAAGATTACCGTTGCTAATACGATTGGCACTACGATATTACCCGTTACGTTAGCTCCACCTGGAAAGAATGGAATTAAACCGAGAATGTTATTGATCCAAATGAAGAAGAAAATTGTAAGCAGGATAGGCATAAACTTCATGTAATGCTTTTCTCCTATAGATGCTTTTGCAATATCGTCTCTTACAAATAAGATGACTGGCTCTAAAAAAGATTGTAATCCAGATGGAGCATGACCCGCATTCTTTTTATACGATTTTGCAATCGAAGTAAAAACTAATAGCAATATCACAATACTTAATAAAAGCGAAGCAACATTTTTTGTTATCGATAAATCAATTATTTCGCTAGTAGCTGCCTCGTCCTTTACATCATTAGCATCTACAGCAATAATATGCTTGTGCTCTAATCTATAGCCATTATAAGTAGCAGTACCGTGATGAAAATTACTTGAAGAGAATGTTTCAATTCCTTTTGACGAAGTATAAATGATTATAGGAAGCGGTAAAGACGCATGTCCATACAAATGCCAATCGTGTGCATCTGTAATATGCTCTATGATCAACTTACCGGGACTGAACTTTTCATGGTGCCCTTCGTCATCATGCCCAGCAAATACATTGCTACCCAAAGCAAGCATTGCGATTAACGCAATTGAAGTAATTTTTCTTAATACTAACAGTCTACTCATCTACTGATATTTCGAGATCATCAAATTTGAGGGTGCAAAAGTAGGCAATTACTCTTTATTTGCTGCAATGTATTCGTGTCTTTCTTTACAGAAAGGTTATAGAGATCAGTAAATGATGGAATTACCTCAACTACTCAGGCTCATGATTATCGGTTTTTAACAATTTCATTAAGGCGATAACTTCAAAAATCAAGAAGATAAAGTAAAAAGCAAGTAAGGTAATTACGAATGGCTTTAACCCTTTTTTATTGACATAGGAATACACCGCAATACTTCCTATAATCGAGAAAAATTTAATTAACATGCTTTTCATAAACTGCTGAACAAGCAGAGCCGCACGTTCACCTATTGATTTTAACATTAGCCAATAGGACAAACTATTAATAATAAAAAAGAATACTATTATAAACCATGTTTCTGGGAACGGCATAATAAGTCCTGTAAACTGACGAATACAAAAGGAACCAATCGCAATTATTACAGAGAAAATTAAATTCTTTATTAAAAATTGCTGCATTAGAATGTTTACTTTTTTAGAACATCTTTTATTACCATGTACATGGCAACAAAGATCGAAAATATTGCAAGTATTGCTGTAAATTTTGATGATCCTTCTTCTGAAAAGTGTTCATCCAGCTTCATACCGGCGTAACAACCAAGCATAATCGTTATGAACATCTGGAATGCCATCCCAGAGAAACGCAAATAATTATTTGATTTTTTGGACTTCTTATCGTCGTCCATCGAATTGAATTTAAGCTGTCTTTTCTCCTGCTACCATAGATGGTACAGCAGTAGGAGCAGTAGTTGAGGTATCTTCAGCGTTCATGTCTTTAATAACTGCACCCATAGAACATGTACCTGAAAAATTTGCACCTGGTTCAATAGAAATCTTATTCGTTATGATATCACCAATAAGTTTTGCAGTAGATTTTAATGACAATAATTCAGACACGTTAATTTTTGCCTTCACCATACCGCTAATATTGGCGTTTTTGCATTTAGTATCTCCCTCAATAATGCCCGATTCGCCAACTACAATTTTACCCTCACAAATTATTGAGCCTTTAATTGTTCCGTCGACCCTAATATCTCCTTGGGTTAGGATTTTACCTTCGATCACAGTACCACTTGCTATGGTATTGTGGGCTACCCCTTCCTGATTGCTATTATTCATGCTTCCAGTTTTTTTATTATTTGAGAAATTCTTTAACACCTAAAATTAATTTATAAATAACTACTACAGCTGCCTTTTATGGATACTGCTAATTTTGGTTTTATACTTTATTTTAAAGCTAAATTAATCAATCGAAATAAGCTCTAACCATAAACGATTCATACTTATCCACATCTTGATCTTTATAAAAGCGGATATAATTGCTTTTCCATATAATAAGCATACGCTGCCCGATACTAAGATCGATAAATGTATTATTATCTGCTAAAGTTTCATAGTATTCCATTGCTGGTGCCGCCTTCTTAAACCATTTGACAGTAATCATTGTCAAGTCTTTTTTTATTGGAATGGTCTTCAAGGTAAACTTTTTGGTTCTAAAATATTTTTTGTTAAAATCAGATAGGTTATTCTTAAAAGTGTTCAAATCTGTTTTTTCTGCATTTATAATTAAAACAACATAATGAACGTCGTTTTCATTTATTTCTTTATAAATGGAAGGTACCTCTTCGGCTTCCTCTGAAATTTGCTCTTCTCTTTCTGTATCCAAATATGCTATTACTTTCTTGGCCAAATCCGCAACACTATCCTGAGGGTATGTACTAATTAACTTGTTTAACCTTTCTTTAAGTTTTGCTTCGTTACGTTCTGTTTTGCTTTTAGCCAATGCATTGAGGTATTCAAACTTAGGCATCAACTTATTTCCTTTATAATCATTCGATGCAACTAAGTAGTTACTCTGTACTCTTTTATATTGACCCGAATTAAAACTCTCGTAAGTGTATTCATATAAGGTTAATATCTTATCAGCCTCCTTTCTAACCTCCTCCGCATAATTTGGATTTCGTACCACTGCCGCATAATCACTATTAGGATATTCCTGTAAAAGCCTCTTTTTATAGTAATTTGAAGTGGACTCTCTTTTGTTTAAGTCATATAGTTTATAGAGATAATACATTACGCCATCCTCTAATTTGCACCCTTTATAATTTTTAATGAGATACTCATAAGATATGATCGCCTTTTTCCTTTCTCCAAAATCTTCCTCGTAAATTCTTCCTAACTCAAAATAAGCCTCAACAATTCTTTCTTCCGAAGCTGCTTTCTGTTTATCACTAAAAGGAACATTCTTTAGATAAGTAGACATATTCTTCAAGTCGCCTTCCAAAGCATATTCATTAACTAGCTCTTCTTCCTCATCAAATTCTGCAAACTCTCCGCCATCCAAAGTTGTTTTCAACGACCTACGCCAATTGTCTTCCAGTTTTCTATCTCCCCATTTTGTTTTAAACTCCGCAATACCAAAGCTCATTACACTTGTATTATAAAAATACCACGAAGATCCTCCACCACCTGGCCTAGGACGACCAGAAGAACTCCTGGTATTTTCTCTCATCAATACTTTTTCCTGCTTCTCTATTTCTGCTTGTTCCTTGGCTAATCTTTCGTCTTCTTCAGCTTCTTTTATTAGCTCTTTGATAATCTTATTCCTCTCCCTTTCGCTCATCTCTGCAAACGCAAGAAGACTATCCTCATTAGAAATAATATTCAAATTGTACACCAGTCCTTTCAGATTATTTCTCCGAATAAATACCTCTTCATACCTTGGATATTCTTTCGATAAAACAGTTAACGTAGAATCGTAATAAGATTTAGCCTGTGGGTAATTCGGTCTTTCAAAAAATATGTCGCCTATTGCCAAGTATGATATTGCCTTTTGATTATTATCATTTACACTACTACTAACAGAAAGCCTATAATGCTGTATAGCGGCTGGAATATCATTTTGCTCCTTATATAATTCGGCCAATACAAAGTATATTTTGTCTCTATACTCTTTGTTTTTCTCGTCATCCAACATTTTCTTAAGTGGATTAATAACCTTGTCGAAATCATCCGAATCACCCATAGAACACATTGCAAGATTTAACTTGGCATTAAATGCCATCTCATATGGGGGGTTGTACTTAATTACCTCATTATAATAATCAGCTGCCATGAAGAAATTATTTTTCTCTTGATAAATCTGAGCTAGTATATAAGCCAAGCGAGCCTTATCCCGTTTTTTCTTAGTATCGTCAATTACCTCCTTAACCAGTTCAATTGCTCTATCCTCCTCATTGTTCTCTAAGAACATATGGGCCTTTATTTTCTTTGCTTCCAAAAGAACTTTCTTTGGAATTTCCGCTTCTTCAATAATTAATGCATAAATATGATCGGCCTTTTCATATTTCTTTTCCTCTACATAAAGCTTATACAGCCATAATTTAGCATCGTATCTAATGTCTTCATCTTTAAATTCTTTCGCCACATAAGACATCATTTCGTTTGCCTTGGAGAAATCTTTCTTATAAAAACTAGCCTTACCTATAAGTAGATAACAGTCGTCTATCCACCTACAGTATTCTTTCTTTTTAATGTAAATCGAATGGCGCTGAATAACATTTGAAGCTTTTTCAATTGCCTTATCCATTTCTGGATAAACTGATTTGGCCGCTTTAGAATCGCCATTTATATATAGAGGCAATAATTGGGTATAGTTGTCTTTATATGATTTCTCTATTTTCTGCTTCCCAGCCTTTAAGTTTTCTTTTGCATAGAAGTAACCATTGTACTTAGAAGTAATGTTATGGTAGGAGCGCGTAGCGAAAGTGTTCTTCTTTGTTGAGCACGCTGTCAACAACAGAAAGGACAAAATCAGGAGCGCAAAAGACTGAATTTTAAATCCAATCATAATATAAATCGTTCTTATTACAAGGCCTATTAACCCTAATCAGGTAAAATTATTTTATTTTTCCTTAAAACAACGGTAATTTTAGTTCGCAAAGATAACTGAAGAATAATTGATCAATAAGAAAATAGAAATCATTGAGTAGAAAATATCGATTTATATTAATGCAGGATGAGACGTACGAGGAGAAATCGTCGTTCTCGTTTTCGCCAATGAAGTTCTTTACTTTGTTTTTTGGAACAATATTCTGTTTTGCGGGAATAATAGTTTACATATTGGCCTTTACGCCAGTTAGAGAATATATCCCTGGCTATACCGATGTTGAGTTAAAGGCCCGTGCAATGAGAAACAAAGTTCGTCTAGATTCTATCGAAGAAAAGATGAATATTAAAGATGCCTATATCAATAATATCCGTCAAATCTTGTTAGGAGAAGAAGTAGGCGGGGAAGAACAAATAATAGATACTGCAGACTTAAAAGCGGGCGAGGTAGCCATTGATCTTAGTAGGTCTAAAGAGGATTCCGTTTTACGAGAGGCTATAAAGAATGAAGAAAAGTACGGATTGAATCCAACTAAATCCATTAATAATTCCAGTTCAGTACTGCCATTTTTTACTCCACTAAAAGGTGAATTTTCGAGTTTGTTTGATCCTACAATACAGCACTTCGGGGTTGATATTGTAGCCCCAAAAGATGAAACCATTAAATGTACTTTGAGCGGAACCGTAATCCTTGCTACTTGGACATCCGAGACAGGTCATGTTATAGGAGTCCAACATAAAAATAATTTAATCTCCTTATACAAGCATAATTCTATATTGCTTAAAAAAGTAGGAAACTATGTTAAGGCTGGTGACCCAATCGCAATTATAGGTAACACTGGCAACCTCACTACAGGCCCACATCTTCATTTCGAGCTTTGGCTGAACGGCAACGCACTAGACCCAGCTGCGTATATCGCATTTTAAGCCGAAATATTTAGAAGATGTCAATCAAAGCAAGCCTTAGTAAACCATTTTCAAAACTAATTGTATATCAAATAAAAAAATGGAGCAGTAAGCCTGTTCATAGTCAACAGAAGGTATTCAAAAAACTTATCGCGCAAGCCCAAAACACCACTTTTGGTAAAGACCATCGATTCGACAAAATTTCTTCCTACCAGGATTTTAAGGACAATGTACCTGTTCGAGATTACGAAGAAATCAAAGGCTACATTGAGCAAATTATAGAAGGAAAAAGTGATGTACTTTGGAAAGGCAAGCCAATTTATTTTTGTAAATCATCTGGCACTACTTCCGGAATAAAATATATCCCTATTACTTCCGATTCTATAAGTAACCACATCGATTCGGCCAGGAATGCTCTTCTGTGCTATATCAATGAAACGGGAATCACAAAATTCATTGACGGAAAAATGATTTTTCTTCAAGGAAGTCCTGAATTAGATGAAATTGGGGGCATACCCCTTGGTAGACTTTCCGGTATCGTTGCGCATCATGTGCCTAGCTACCTTATGAAAAATAGACTCCCGTCCATGCCAACAAATATGATTGACAATTGGGATACAAAAGTTAAAGAAATTGTTGACGAAACAGTAGATCAAAATATGACTCTCATTGGAGGTATTCCATCATGGATTCAAATGTATTTTGAACGACTTAAAGAAAAGTCTGGCAAGGAATTAATAAAAGATATTTTTCCTAATTTCTCTGTTTTCGTTTTTGGTGGAGTAGATTATAAACCATACCAATCCTTGCTAAATGATCTAATTGGCATAAAGATTCCAACCATTGAATTGTATCCTGCTTCCGAAGGTTTCATCGCCTATCAGGATTCTCAAAAGGAAGAAGGAATGTTGCTTAATCTCGACTCTGGTATTTTTTTCGAATTCATTAAAGCCGATGATTTTTTTAAAGACGACAGAAAAAGGCTTTCTATAGAAGATGTTAAACTGGGTGTAAACTATGCATTAGTCCTTAGTAGTAATGCTGGGTTATGGGCTTATAGTATAGGAGACACAATACGATTTGTAAACACAAATCCGTATCGAATAATAGTTACAGGCCGAATCAAACATTTTATCTCTGCATTTGGAGAACATGTAATTGGAGGTGAAGTAGAAAAAGCAATCTCTAAAGCCTGCGCCGAAACCAAAGCAGAGATTATAGAATTCTCCGTTGCGCCCATGGTAAATCCTAAAGAAGGTTTGCCTTACCACGAATGGTTTGTAGAATTTAGAAAAGAGCCAAGCGACATTAATAAATTCAAATCAATTCTTGATGAGTCGATGCAAGAACAAAATATCTATTACAAAGATCTCATCGTCGGCTCTATTTTACGACCTTTGCTGTTAACACGAGTACAAACAAACGGCTTTACTAATTACATGGCATCCCTTGGAAAACTCGGCGGTCAGAACAAAATTTCTCGTTTAGTAAACGACCGTTCCGTGGCAGATAAGTTGATAAAATATATACTACAAGATTGACAGATAAAAAAAGAAATATCGCCATTTTAGGATCTACGGGATCAATAGGCACACAGGCTTTAGAGGTAATAGGAAGTCATCCCGACAAACTTTCCCTAGAGGTTCTTACCGCAGGTTCTAATTTCGAATTGCTTGCCAAACAGGCAATTAAATTTCAACCCAATGCAGTCGTTATTTCTGACGAAAGTAAATACAAAGCACTTTCCGAGTTACTTGCTGATGAGGATATCAAGATATATGCTGGAGAAGATGCATTAAATCAAATAGTAGGAATAGAAGGTGTTGACGTAGTACTAACTGCTATCGTTGGCTATGCTGGACTTAAGTCTACCATGTCGGCTATACTCGCTGGCAAAACTATTGCCTTGGCAAATAAAGAGGCCCTTGTTGTTGCAGGAGAACTCGTTACATCACTTGCTCAACAAAAAGCAGTAGATATCTATCCTGTAGATTCGGAACATTCTGCAATTTTTCAATGCTTAACCGGAGAAATATACAATCCTATTGAAAAAATATACCTCACGGCTTCAGGAGGCCCTTTTAGAGGGAAAACCTTAAATGAATTGCAGCATGCAACTAAGGCTCAAGCGTTAAATCATCCAAATTGGAGTATGGGTGCTAAAATTACAATCGACTCTGCTACAATGATGAACAAGGGCCTGGAGGCAATTGAAGCCAAATGGTTGTTTGGGTTAAAACCAGATCAAATTGATGTAGTTATTCATCCACAGTCAATCATACATTCTATGGTTCAGTTTGAAGATGGCTCCATTAAAGCGCAAATGGGATTACCAGATATGAAGCTGCCTATTCAATATGCATTTACCTATCCAATTAGATTAAAATCCGATTTCGAACGTCTTAACTTTAAAACACTTAGTGAATTAACATTTGAAAGTCCGGATAAAGAAACTTTTCGTAATCTTGCTTTAGCCTACGATGCGATGGAAAAAGGAGGAAACGCTCCGTGTGTTTTAAACGCATCGAATGAAATTGCGGTAGACGCCTTTCTGAATGAAAAAATTGGATTTTTAGACATTTCTCACGTTATCGAAAAATGTATAGACAAGATGGATTACATTGCAAAACCTTCAATAGACGACTACATTGAAGTCGATACAGCAACAAGAATAATGGCAAATGAATTTATTACTAAAATGAGCAACTAGATAATGGAGATGTTCATTAAAATATCACAGTTTATTCTTAGCCTCTCCATTTTGGTGGTTTTACATGAGCTCGGTCATTTTATTCCTGCAAAACTTTTTAAAACTAGAGTTGAGAAATTTTATCTCTTCTTCGATCCCTGGATCTCTCTTTTCAAAATAAAGATGGGAGGTACTGAATATGGTATCGGTTGGCTCCCTCTCGGCGGCTATGTAAAAATTGCCGGTATGATCGATGAATCAATGGACAAAGAACAATTAAAAAAACCTGTTCAGCCCTGGGAATTTAGAGCCAAACCTGCATGGCAGAGGTTAATAATTATGCTTGGTGGAGTTTCTGTTAACCTAGTTCTATCTGTAGTAATTTATTGGATGATTTCATTTGTTGATGGAACCACCTACTTACCTAACGACAGTCTTAAAGATGGCGTATGGTGTCAACATGAAATAGCACTTGAAATAGGATTTAAAAATGGAGATAAATTAATTTCTGTAGACGGAGAAGAGGACCAAAGATTCTTCCGCCTTCTTAGTCAATTGCATGTAGGAAAAACGGTAGAAATTGAAAGAGACGGAATTAGAAAAACTATTAATTTACCCATTGATCTACTCGGCCAAATCAGCACATCCGATATGCGAGGCGGATTACTTAGCTATCGAATTCCCTTTTTTATATCACAAGTTGTGGAAGGATCTGGAGCATCAAAATCGGGCATTCAGATTAAAGATAAAATTGTAGGACTCGATGGCCAACCTATCAAGTACTTCGACGAATTTAAGGATGGAGTTAAAAACAGAGGTGGCGAAACAGTACACGTAACCGTTGAAAGAGACACAGAATTAATAGAACTAGATATTACACTTTCTGAAGAAGGAATTGCTGGTATTGCACCAGCAGGACTAGGACTTAGAGAATTGGAAAAGCTTGGTATTTATAAATTAGATGCACAACAATATGGTTTCTTTGAGGCGTTTCCTGTTGGTTTAAATGAAGCAAAAGAAACTTTAGGAGACTACCTAAATGGTCTTAAGCAATTCGCAAATCCAGATACGGGAGCCTATAAAGGAGTTGGCGGCATTATTGCAATGCTTAATATTTTTCCGAACGATTGGGACTGGTTGCGTTTTTGGAGATTAACTGCTTTCTTATCTCTAATGCTAGCAGTTATGAACCTTTTACCAATTCCTGCACTTGACGGAGGGCATGTAGTGTTTCTTATTTATGAAATGATTACACAAAGAAAACCCAACGAAAAGTTCATGGAATATGCTCAATTGGCGGGAATGGTTATGATATTAATTTTAATGCTTTTTGCAAATGGGAACGACGTTATTAAAATGCTTCCATAGGGCGCTAACCCTATCTACTATTCTTGTTTTCGTCGCAAACATCTCGTCCGTTTCCTCCCAAGAACTCGACTCAGCTTCCACCTCAATTCCAGAACTTGAAGAACCCTCTTTTTCTAAAATTATAATAGTGCCTTTTGAAACAAGGATGTATTTTTCTAACATCGATGGTGCTCTCAGTAAGAATAGCGGCAACTCACCTGAAGAAATAAAAGGAGCATTTAGATTTAATTTACAGCACAGTTTATTTGCTGAGATTAAAACGAAAACTTCTCTTGGAACAATTTCTTTATTAAGCTCAGAAAACGAAGAACTACAAGAAGACCTCCTTAATCTACATGCTGCAATAGGCTATAACTACAAAGAAATACCTGTTGAACCGGATACAACCAGGCCAACGGTTAAGAAATCTCTATATGATATTAAAGACAAATTAAAAACTTGGAAAAAGAAGGAGGAGCCTAAGGCCCCAACAACCGATATTACTAGCGGAGAACTAACGGCGCGATCATCTGATGGATTAGAAAAATTTATGGCAACAATGATCTTGGACCAAGAAGCATTCTCCGCAATTGGATCTAAATACGAAGCCGACTTATTTCTGTTTATCAATCAAATTGATATTAGAACAGCAGCTATAAATCAAAATGAAATATGGAACGCGAAAGATGAAAGAGAAATAAAAGTTCATTTTTCTATATTGAATAAACAAGGTGTAGAAGTATATGCCTCAGCATTTAAATCTCGATTTACTTCTCAAATGAATGAAATAGATGACATTATTAATAGTAGTATTCAAAATATTTCAGCTCAAATAGCAAATCAAACGCCTAAAAAGACCTCTACCAAAGCACAAATTAAAAAGACCGATTCCGATCAGTTAATGATGAAAGAACAAAACATTTTGGGTAAATAAAAAGTAAAACAGTCTCAGAACAACTATAGTTACTTTTTATGCATTAATCCAAATACGTGCACAGGCCATTTTTTACACATTATTTTATTCGTACCTCCTGCCTGGTTATACTATTCTCAACCTCAGTAAGCTTCAGCTGCTCGCAATCGAAAGATATTTATTTAGACATCGCTAACATAAACTTCAACCTTCTTGAGCATCTTGTTAAACTAGAAATAGACAGCATTAGAAGAAGCAAGAACAGAAATAACCTATTCAATAACGATATACTCTTTAAAACGGCTCAAGATCACGCCTGGTTTCTTTCTTCCTCTAAAGAAATATCTCACCTTCAAAGCGGAAAGAAGAAAACAGCTCAAGATAGGGCTGAGTTTTATGGCAGTAAGTACTTCACGGTAGCTGAAAACATCCTATCCGTAACAATACACAAACCCATTTCTGATGCCAGGACAGATGCATCCTCTTTTGATATAACCCTTTCTACCTATCTCGATGTTGCGAGATACGCAGTTGGTTTATGGGCAGATTCTTAAAAACATTTCTCTAATCTAAATAGTAAAAACGCTATTCATACCGGAGTAGCTTTCGCTTTTAACAAAGAAAGGTCTGAACTCTATATAGTAAACTTGCTAACCATTACACCACTAAAGTTCATTCCTGTCAAAGATCCCGACAACTTCCCATATGCAACTTTAAATAAAAAAAGAGACCATAAAAGAAGGTGTAAACATAGCTATCGTTTAAAAGCATTTCGTTTGGACTAAAGACATGGGGTTCATAAAGGCAAGCAAGAAAACCTACAACGATAAGAAATTAGCTGCCAAATCGGTATACCGTAACGGAATGCTCTTAATGCAATATAAGGATGCAAAAAAGCTATTTACAACGATAATCCGCATAAACCCAAATATTCAAAAACTCTATTTCAAGAGGCAAAAGGAAAATCAACTTACATTAATCAAAAAAAATTTAGGTATAAAAACATCCCTTTTAAAACCTTATGAATTCAGAATAAATATAGATTCCTTATCACCGAATATGTCGGCAAATCTTGTGTATTTCAAGAAAAATAAAATATCTTATTCTCAATATTTAAATCCTTTTATACCAGAGTTCATTACCGCCTAAATGCCCTATGTGCATGATATTAAAATACTCGATTTCCCTCCAAAGGCCTTATCCGAGACTATAAGCGATACACTGAAGTTTACTATCTATTTTAAAAGGAACGAACATAAAGTAGACCCTATAATCCGCTTATTCAATACTACTGGACTCGCTATTACGAGTGCACAAGTGGAAGCGTATTCGAGTGTAGAAGGAACAAAAAAGTAGATGACGAATTGTATTTAAAACGTGCAGATCATTTTATATCTGCAATACATCAATTCAAGTTAACACGCTCGATAGAATCCCTACACTTGATGATAACGCAAAAAAACAAAAAATCAGATCACCCCTAAGAGACTCATTAATGATCTACTCTCATTTAGAAAGAGTTTTAAAGTTATGTCAATCAACCCTTCTTGCTTTAAATGGTACCATGTCCGAATCTTTAGATGAAAGACACAACTATTGTGTTAAAGGAAAAAACCTATCGGAATCAGAAAGGCTTAAATACAGCACGTACTATATGCCATTTAACCAACATAAATGGATAACCAAGCTATTTGATCCATTAATAAATAATCCAAATCCTAGTCTCACTACATTAACAGAGTACTTAAGGTATATTTCCTTTTTCTTTAATAATTCGAACCAAGTACAAAATAACTGCTTAACTCTAATAAACCGGTTTTCATCTAATAGCTGGTGCGAGCTTCTCACTAAAACTTACCCTATCAAAATTAAAATCCTAGAAAAAAACGAGTTAAGTACCTTATACTGTACGAAATGCCTTTCTAAGAATTAATCCTATAAATAAGACAAACCTCTTTCATGTTTATCTCGTATATTTCAAAACACCACTAATAATTACATCAGTTGGACAATAATTAATCCTCAAAAAACCGCTTAAAACACCTATTAAAAATAGATTTTTCATAAAAGAAACTGATTATCAAATCGATATGTTAACCTACAAGAAAGCTAAGCGAAGAACAATTTCTGGAAAAATAATTCCAATCATACTTAGCGCCTTTCTGTTTTTGTCATTTGATGCCTTTTCTCAAATTAGCCAAGGGTTTAACAAGATAGGAGAGTTTGGAGAGTTTCATCCAGACTGGGCCAAGGTTTGGAAAACAGACAAAGTTGGATTTATTGACGAAGCTGGTGTAATTGTGGTAGATCCTAAATATCACAATATAGATGCATATGGCGTGTATCACGAGGAATGGGCTCTAGTAAGTTTAGGTGGTAGAATTGGTTTTATTAATGATAAAGGCTCGGAAGTAGTTCCATTAAAGTACCAAACTATTTCTCCCTTTTTTGATGGCTATGCACTTGTAGGCCTAGGTAATAAAGTCGGATTTATTGATGAAAATGGAAATGAAGTTGTAAAGTTAACTTACAATACGATAGAAAGATTTGGTGTCTTTCAGCCTGATTGGGCAATGGTTCACCTAACAGGTAAAAAAGGTTTTATCGACCGAACGGGACACGAAATTGTTAGAGCTATGTACAACGACATTTACCCGTTTGGAACCCATCAAGATAATTGGGCAATGGTAAAAATTGGGCATAAAATAGGATTTATTGATACTAAGGGCTCAGAAGTAGTACCTGTAAAATACAATGGCATAATGCCATTTGAAGAAGGACGGGCTATAGTTTCAATAGGCGAAAAATTCGGAATAATTAATGAGCAGGGTAACGAATTCGTTACCGTAGCTTACAAAAGCATTATGCCATTTGGTGAATATCTTGAAGAGTGGGCCATGGTAGAAATAGGAGACAGAGTTGGATTTATTAATAAACTAGGTGAAGAAATAGTTCCATTAAAGTATTACACCGTCGAAAAATTTGTAGACGGTAAAGCAAAAGTTCATGTTGGTGATAAACAAGGATATATCAATGAGCAGGGTATTGAAATAGTTAAGTTGATATATAATAACATCGAACCCTATAATGAATATCAAGAAGGCTGGGCAAAAATCAGAATCGGTTTACGATATGGGTTTATTGACCAAGCAGGAGGACAAATTGTTAAGCCAATATATAATTCTATAGAACCCTTTGATCAATATAGAGAAGGGTGGGCGAAAGTTAAAATAGGAGAGAGGTACGGATTTATTGATGAAAAAGGCGGACAAGTGGTTCCTAACAAATACAGTGAAATTAAACATTTTAACGAGGGTAGGGCATTTGTATATATCGGTAAAAAGGTTGGCTTTATTGACGATTATGGTTATGAAGTGGTTCGCCCTAGATACGATGTAATTCGACCATTTAAGAATGGACGGGCCGAAATTAAACTCGGTAATAAGGTTGGTCTAATTAATGAAATGGGGAAAGAGATTGTCCCTCTAAATTAAGATTTGTAAATCGCACAATTCTTAAATTACTTAATTGTAAAATACACGTAAAAGCTAACTGAGCAAGCCAATGTATCCGTTGTAACACTCAATGATTCTGAATTTATTGTTAATGAATTACTCGCTTTAATTTCATCCGAAAAACTCGTGAAAGCCGCAGATCCAGAAGTACTATTTAAATCTAGGCTATATGATAGAGTGACTCTGTCCGTCTTTATACTCATCACCATTACTGTACAATTCCAACTCATATATGTCTGATGATTCACCGTGCATAGTAATATATCCTTCAATTTTATTATCCGCATGGTCCTCGCTACAACTAAATACCCTTACTTGAATATCCGTTACACCAAATCGCTGTATTTGATCTCTCTGATCGGCGTATTGCGCTAATTCTTCGGTGCTATAAGGATCTAAAACAGTATCATTAAATACAACCGTATTCTGATATACAGTAAGATTCCTGTCAAACCGAATAACATCATCTCTTTCGATTGTATACTCTTTATCACATCTAGAAAGCACAACAGCAACTGAAACAAAACCTAACAACAATTTTCCCATTTTCATATCTAACCGCTTATTATTTTGATTATCATACGGATATCTTTTTGTGAATGGTACTAGCCTATCTCATTTACTGATAGATTCTAGCTCCCTTTCAGCAGCTACATCAGCAAACCTGACACTTTTCATATTTTCTTACAATACCCGTTGATCTTCGTAATATTCTGCGCAATAAGAAAATCGTATTAGGCGAATAAAATAGCCCTGCATTGAAGCATTTTCTTATACATTAAAGCTTCGGCCCCATTTTATACATTAATTCTTATCTGCGTAATTTTACAAGCAGTATGGAATTCAGCGAGAATATTAGACAAAAGGGGAAATCCAAGAAGAAGGTGAACAAACGGCTAGCCCAAAAGCTTGGTAGCCTGAAAGAAGGTGAACTTGATCGCCTATTTCATAACGCGCATGAAGAAGTATTTGAATACACCGACTGCCTCACATGCGGCAACTGTTGCAAAACAACAAGTCCCGTATTTACTTATAATGATATTGAGCGCATTTCTAAATCGCTCCGACTAAAACCAGGAAAGTTCATAGATACATACCTTCATCTCGATGATGAAAACGACTACGTGTTAAACTCGGCGCCATGCCCCTTTATTGATAAAGAGAACTACTGCTCAATATATTCTGTGCGACCTAAAGCATGTAGTGATTATCCACATACCGATCGAAGAAAACAATTTCAACTACTAGATCTCAACTTGAGAAACACCGAAGTATGTCCAGCCATTTTTGATATGTTCGAAAAAATCAGAAAGGAAATTTAAACTTGATCTCTTTCAATCTTAACAACCGGTTTTTTATACTTAGCCCCATCCAGTATTTCGGAATCAAATAACCTATTCATGAATATGTACTGATACGTTCTCGGAACAGAAATGTCTTCTACCTCATAGATATAAGAATTAGAAAACACTTCTCTAAGATCATTCATGCATACCCAAAAGAGAGGCCTGTAGCCCATAAACTCTTCATCCGCATCGTAAGCTGCTTCTAAAGGACAAAATGCCACTATTCTTTTCTCTACTACTTCTTTGTCGCTATTGAAATACCACTTCTCTTTTATTCTAAATTTCTCTACCATCGAGTAGTCCCAAGGCTCTTCTACTATCATTCCCTTTGCCTCTCCCTTAACCATGTCTTTCTCTAAAATAATAGTATCAATCTGCGATCCTGTTATCTCATTAAACTCATCACGACTCATTAGCTCTCCTAATACTCCATTCTCGTATATTTCAATTGACTCATTCTCTTTTACTCCATCAACTATAACTTTAATTAATGATTTGCGAAATAAGTCGTCGGATTCCGGATATGCAAAACCGACATTCTGCCCTTCAATTAAATCCATTTCACTCCATACATCCTGAGTCCAAACTATATCTTCCGATATCCGTTCTTCTTCTTGTGGTAGATCAATTGTAAATAAAGCAACCTTATTATTTGTCTTTGGATGACCTTGTTTTATTGACGCAGAATAGTTTCCATTTTTAAACGCATCTAAATAAGAAACTTCATTGCCATCAACTTCTAAGTCTACCACGTTTGCATTCCACAATATGTCCTTTACCTCGTCCATCTGTACAGAGAATAAAGGTTTATTCCCTTTAAAATTATTATTAAAATCAAATACCTCAATAACGGCAATTATCCCTATTATCTCCTTTGCAGCTATATTTTCATCGTCTGAATAATACCAGTTTTCCTTTACATAATACTTTACAACCGTAGATCTATCAAAAACCTCTTCCGAAGCAACAGGCTCTAATAAGTATGGCGGTTCTGGGCTTGGTACCCATGTGGTATCTAGCCTCGTTCCGGCCTTTTCGTGAAGCTCCTCTACCGTTAGAGGATATTCTGCACCAAAGAAAGGATGATATGTTGGAACAGCTTTTTCTCCAAGAGCGGCATCTAGAAGCACGTCTATCAAGGCTTCACCTTCTTCCAAACCCTTTGCAAAACCAATATTTTCCGCTTCTCTAACATCAATTACACTTATTACTTCCTGCTTCCATTTGTAATCGGATTCCATAATTAAGCTTACTGATGGGATAGGTCCGTTACTCTCTTTTCCTCCACAACTGCTCAAGGCCGTTAATAAAACCGTTGCCACAACTACATATATTAAATTCTTCATCTTAGTGTTGCTTATATTAATAGTGCACTCATTATTCATGTCATTAAAGTATAAATATTAATGTTTACAATATTATAAAGTAACCTCTTAATACCGATCAATGTATAATCCAGCCTTTCACCGTATCTTTGGTACCCCTAAAAAAAAGAATGGAGCTCATAGCAAAAACCTTTCATGGATTAGAAGATGTTCTAGCGAAAGAATTAACGGATCTTGGCGCTACTAACGTACAGCCGATTAAAAGAGCTGTTGCATTCGAGGGCAATCAGAAAATCCTATATAAGGCAAACTTACATTGCCGAACTGTATTGCGTATTCTACAGCCAATATTTACGTTCCAGGCAACAAACGAAAAGCAATTATATAAAGGTATTTATGACTTCGACTGGGAAACATATTTAGATTTAAATAGAACATTCGCTGTTAGCTCCGTTGTTCAGTCCGACTATTTTAACCATTCTAAATACGTCGCTTACAAAACGAAAGACGCCATTGCGGATCAATTCAACAAAAAGTACGATAAGCGTCCTGATGTAGATGTAGAACACCCCGATATTCAAATTAACGTTCACATTTTTAAAGACAAGGTGAGTGTTTCGTTAGATAGTACTGGCGAATCCTTACACAGAAGAGGATACCGCGACGAAACACATATTGCTCCCATAAATGAAGTGCTTGCTGCAGGTATGATTTTACTCTCCGGATGGGATCCCAAAACTGCTTTTGTAGATCCAATGTGCGGAACAGGCACTATTCTTTTAGAAGCCGCTATGATTGCATGTAATCATGCACCGGCTATTAACAGAAAGCATTTTAATTTTATGGATTGGCCCGATTTTGATCCTGAATTATGGAAAAAAATTAAAGACAACGCTAAAGTAAAATCTATACCCGACTACAAAATCTACGGTAGCGATATTTTAAAAAGCAACATGGAAAATATTGAACACTCTTTTTCCAATATAGATTTCGCAAAAAAAATACAATTAAAGAGAAAAGCTTTCGAGCAATTAGAGTCTCCCGATTCGGAAGGAGTAATTATGATGAACCCGCCATACGGTGAAAGAATTAAGCTAGAAGACTCTATTGAGATGTACAAAATGATTGGAGACCAACTTAAAACTCATTTCTCCGGATATGAAGCCTGGGTTATAAGCTCTAACTTGCAAGCAATAAAACGGGTTGGATTAAAACCAACCAAAAAAATTGTTCTATTTAATGGCGCATTAGAATGTAAATTCGTCAATTTTAGTTTATACAAAGGCTCCAAAAGAATTAACCCAAAAAAAGAAGATGAAGTTTGAAGATATAAATTTGCACGCCTCGTTAATGGAAGCAATCTCCTATATGGGATATAATGAATGTACTCCTATACAGGAACAAGCAATGCCAGAAATTCTTAAAGGCACCGACCTAATCGCTTGTGCCCAAACAGGAACAGGTAAAAC
>JABSPR010000335.1 GCA_013214975.1 Flavobacteriales bacterium | reverse complement strand
TGTAGAAAAATTAGAAATCGGTTACAATGCAACTGGTTACAAAGATTTAAAGAACTGTCTTGTTTTTCCGCTAAGAAATAAAGAAAATCAAATAGTTAGTTTGTACGGTAGAAGCATAACCAAAGGACATTATTACACTTCAAACAGAAAAGGATTGTATCCAAAATATTTACCTGCAGAAACTAAGAAACTGATATTGACTGAAAGTATAATTGATGCAGCAACATTATTGCAAAATGAGGTAATCACCAACCAATATGAAGTATTAGCACTTTATGGAACAAATGGGCTGACATCAGAACATATTGAAGCTATTAAAAGTCTTAAATTATTGGAGGACATTGTCCTCTTTTTAGATGGAGATGCAGCAGGCGAAAAAGCAGCTAAAAAATATGCAGAACAATTTAAAATGGAGAATGAAGAATTGAAAATTAGTATTGTTCAAACTCCAAAAGATGAAGATATTAATAGTTTATTGGATGGACACGAAGCGGAAATATTCACCCAATTATTACAAGAGCGAACTATTTTTTCTTCAGCTGATCAGGGAGCCCCTGAAAGCAATAATAAAACAGAAGAATTAAAGCTAAACACCAACAACCAAACACTAGACACTAATAATCCTGAGCGAATCATCTTTAAAAATAATTGCCCGTCTGGCTCAGACCTGACGGTTACCGACTGGGGAGGAATAGAAAAAGAAAATCTGAGTAGACTACGAGTGAGTTTGCATATTACTAGTCAAGAGAATACCTTGCCTGACGGCAGGCAGGAATACAAAACCTTTAGAGATGATGTAAATCTGTACAGTCATACAGCAGTAAAAAAACTCATCCAAAACGTAGCAGAATTATTGGAGCTCTCCACAACAGAAGTTAGCAGCACCATAGCCGAACTAACCGAAGAATTAGAAGCCTATCGAATGGGTGAAAGAGCAATGCAAATCCAAGCACTCAAACCCAAACAATACGAAATGACCCAAACAGAAGTGCGAGCCGCACAGGCATTTTTAAAAGGAGAAAACTTAGTCAAAAAGACATTAGAATTAATAAGTAAAAGTGGATTAGTAGGAGAACAAAAGAATGGATTAATGTTATTTTTCCTGTACCTCTCCAGATTACAAGACGAACCATTACACGCAATAATATTTGGAAAAAGTGGAAGTGGAAAAACCTACCTGCAGAAAAGAATAAGTGAATGTTTACCCGAAGAAGCCGTAAGAACCGTAACCAGTTTAACAGAAAATACACTCTATTACTCAGCTAAAAACTTTTGGAAACACAAAGTATTATTGATAGAAGATTTAGAAGGAGTGTACCAAGCCTTTTTACCACTCCGAGAATTTATGAGTAACCAAAGCATATCCAAACTCACTACCGATAAAGATGCCAAAGGAAATAACGTACAAAAAGTACTCACCGTAGAAGGACCAATCTGCGTAAGTGGAGCAACAACAAAAGAATCCATTTATGAAGATAACGCAAATAGATCCTTTCTACTTCACATAGATGAAAGCCCCAATCATTTAAATGAAGTAATGACCTATCAGCGAAAAATGAAAGCAGATTTAATCAATGAAACCGAACAAGATGATGCAAAGCAGCTTTTAAAAAATACCCAAAGAATATTACACAATATTAGAGTGGTGAACCCTTATGCAATGGATTTAAAAATACCCGATATGGTATTTAAAAAACTGCGAACCAATATGCATTACTTAAAGCTAATCGAGATAATCACATTCTACCACCAGTGCCAGCGGCACAGGCATAAAGATAAGAATGGTAAACCATTTATTAAAACAGAAATCATAGACATAGAATGGGCAAACTGGTTGGTAAAAGAAACATTGCTCAGAAAATCAGACGAATTAAGTGGAGATAATAGGCAGTTCTTTGAACGTCTAAAAACAGCAGTACCCGAAGGACAAAGCTTTTACAACAAGCAAATAAGAGAAAGCTTTAGAATGAATAGAATGAGCGTAAATAGACATTTGAGGAACTTAGAAGGAATGGGCTATTTAGAGCAAACAGGAGGCAATAGGAAGCAAGGATTTGAATATGTAATTAAAAGTTATGTAGAATATGACCAACTCAAAAAAGGCATTGACATTTTAGATGAAAATTTAACCCAACTAAAATTAAGCCTGCCTGCCGGTCAGGCAGGTGTAACAGCTAAAAAAGAAGAAAAGCCAAGTGTAACACCAGTGTAACAGAAGTGTAACACAGACAATAACCGAGATAAGATGTTTAGAAATCAGTTAGTTAACCCCAAGTGTAACAGTGTAACAAGTGTAATCGGAAATGAGCAAGAGGGGGGTAATTAAAAACTTTGGAGAGCATAATGAACCAAGACAATAAAAGATGAAGCAATTACAACTAAAAATACCAAGACATGAGCAATTAGAACAAGGCTTTAAAGAATGGTTAACCCTATTAGGATACGCCTCGAGCACGAGCTACAATCTTCCCCATCACCTGAGAGAACTATTGCACTGGATAGAACAAGAAAAACTAAACCTAGCTACGCTAACCCCAATCCATATAAGAACTTACTATGACTACCTAGAACACCGAACCAGGCAAAGGAGATCAGGTGTGTTAAGCAATAACTACCTACAGAAACACCAACAATCCATTAAACTTTTTATTAATTATTTACAAGTAACCGAACAAGAAAACATAGAACACCCCATAACACTACCAATA
>JABSPR010000334.1 GCA_013214975.1 Flavobacteriales bacterium | reverse complement strand
GCAAAAGCTCTTTGGCTCTAAGTACAGATAGCTCACCCCTTTTAACGGCACTAAAGATTTCTTTAGAATTCATCATTTTTTCCAGATTTAAATTTGGGGAGATTAATTTCCGAATAAAGAATTTATTCGTTCTTTTACTTCATCCTCATGTATAGTTTTACTATGCATTACTAATTCTTTTTCAATAACAGCCGGCAAATCTTTCTTAATTTCTTCAACCAAATGTTTTTTTAAGATCACAAGAGAAACTCGTGGTTTTTCTGCGAGCTGTTGCGCCAATTCAAGTGATTTTTCTAACACTTGATTTCTAGGATATACTGGGAATGGAAACCCTCTTTTTTCTAAATCTGCCCCCCTAAAATTTTGAGCATTTAAAAGCATATCATGACCCAATGGGATTCCTAATTTTTTAGTAATTATATAGGTTGCCCCCATTCCAGGGGTAAATCCATATTTCATAAAATTTGTGGTATAAACATTCTCTCGACCTAGGACCACAAAGTCAGCAAACATTCCCATAACAAAACCACCACCGATTCCATGGCCCTGCATAGCCGCTATGACAGGAATCTCACAATCTAATGCTACTGAATAAAAATTTATGTCATTAAATTTTGTCTTTCCTTCATGAATAGCTAACAAGCCATCCTTCGACCCGCCTGAAGCAAAATAGGTATCATATCCAGTGAGAATTACCACTTTGTATTTTTTGTTTTGCTTAATTTTTTCAAAAGCACCTACCAACCCAACCATAAACTCATGGGTATAGGTATTTTTATAAACACGATCTTCCATAGTTATCTGAACTATTTCCGGTTCAATTTCTGTAAGGTATACTAATTCATTCATACAATTATTCCGAAAATCCTATTCCATTAAATATTTCTAAAGCCTGATCCCCATTAATTTCTCCCGATTGAACTTTGTTTAACAACAAATCTAAATCAGATGGCTTTTCCTGTTTCTCTTCCTGTTTCTCTTCCTGATCAGCAACAACACCATTCCCTTTATAGGCGGATTGGGTCATCAACTCATTATAAAAGTATTCGGAAAACAAATTTAGGGTTGGGTAATCATAAACTTTTACAGCTCCAACAGATAGATTATATTTTTTATTCAAATCACGAACCCACTCAACACCAATTATGGAATCCAATCCCAATTCCTGTAATGTTCTATCTTCAATTAATTCTGACTCTGCCATAAATAAAGATTCACTTAACATTCTTTTTAAATCAGAGCGAATCATTATTAATGAAAAAGGTGAACTATTGGCTAGAGCTTTATTTGGTTTAACAGCCTCAATGCTTAAGTCCTTTTTTCTTTGAGGTAATTCATTTAAAGAGATATTTCTATCTGGAACATTTGAATTACTGGGAACAGAGTCTTTGCCATTTCTGACCTCTTTGGCCAAAAAGTCATCTACATATACTGAGAATTCTTCTAGATTTGGATAATCATATATCTTGATGGCAGATATTCGAATCCCGTAATGTTTGTTTATATCTCGAATCCATTCCACTCCTATAATTGAGTCTAATCCACTTTCTATAAAGTCTCTTTTTATATCAATGTCTTCAAGTTCAACAAACAAACAATCCGCAAGCCTTTGTTTTAATTCTTGTAACACAGAGACCCTATCTTCAATTCTATTCTCTGGATTATTTTCTATTTGCCTCTTATCATTCTCCTGGGGGACTTCATTTTTAAATATTTC
>JABSPR010000333.1 GCA_013214975.1 Flavobacteriales bacterium | reverse complement strand
CCAAACGATCAAACTTCTTTCACTTTAACATATTCAATACCTGCGAAGACTCTACAAGAGATGATTATCGCGGAAGGAGGAATGGCCTCTGTAGGATTCAATTACATGACAACAGGGAAGTATGGTTTCGAGGTGGTACTCTCTGGGTTCATTGTGAGCGAGGGAATAACAATAGATATAAACGAAAAACTAAAAGTATGATGGAGAAATATTATTTAATAATTGTGTCTGTACTGTTCAGTGCAATTCTAGGAATCATAGGATACTGGGCAAAGTATGTGCACCGAGAAATCAAGACTCTGTTAAAGGAGCTAATCAACTACACGCAGCATCTTAAATCTCTCATTGTAGAGATTCAAGTTCAGATCGAAAAAGGAATTGAATCAGATATCAAAGACTTAAAAACAGATGTTAAAAACCTGTATGGGAAAACCGCAGAAATCAATTCTAAGATAATTGAACTGAATGCTAAATCGGATAAGAAATGCTAGATCGTACATCCGACATATCAGGCTACAAAGGATTTAGAAGAGTAATCAAAGAGAATGGAAACCTCGATGATACACTCTCGAATATGCAAAGAATTGCCCGAAGAGATTTTGGTCAAGTAAAAGATTTGGCCGCAGAACTTGATGGTGAATCGGTGAAAGAGACAAGCAAGAATATCTGGAATTATTTAAGAGAACACACTAATTACAAGCTGGACAAAACAGGAGTAGAAGAACTAAGAACTCCAGCTAGAAGCCTATTCGATGGAAAGGCAGGAAAGGGAAATCAACAGTATGGTATTGACTGTGATGATTATACCATTTTAGTTTCTGCCTTTCTGTTGAATCTTGGCATCGAGCACGAATACCGTGTTACGGCATATAAAGAAAAAGGAGTATTCGAACACATCTACCCAGTTGCTTTCGATGCCAAAGGAAATGAGTACGTAATTGACCTCGTGCCAGAAATACCACACTTCAATTTTGAAGCAAAACCAATCATTGATTTAAAAACTATAAATATGAAAATAGAAGAATTATCAGGTTTTGCCGATGACGAAAGAAGTGAACTAATTGAAGAACTGAACGAGCCTTTTACCCTTGATGGGATGGAAGACGACGATGTAATTCTTGATGGTTTGTTTCTCTCTGGAATTGGCGAAGTAGAAACCGAAGAAGAAGCCGAAATAGTATTAAGCGGAGCAGAAGATGTAGCCAATCTGCTCGAAAATGGCATTCTGGCTGAAATTGTAAAGGCGAAGAACTCTTTAGAAGATGAGATGAAATCTCCAAGTGTTCTAAGTGAGACCTTAAATGTGAATGAAGAAATCGAAAGTATTAATTCGATTCTAGAAGATTGGGATGATGAAGAGCAGCGGATGGATACCATTAGGGATGTTATTAATTCTAATAGTTCTTATTCTAATTTTTTCAAGGCAATACTTTTAAGCTTAACCAAGCTAGATACCGACTTCGAATCTTTAGGTGGATTTGATGATGAACCAATCTATTTGGCTAGAGTTGATTTTGGTGAGCCCGATCTGTCAGAGATAATAGAAGAGAACGACTCCCTTCAAGGAATCTTTAATAGAAAGAATAAAAGCACAACTCGAAAAAGACCTCTGAGGAACTTTGTGAAAAAGATCGGTTCTGGTGTTAAGAAAGTGGTAAAGGCTGTAGTGAAATATAATCCAGCTTCAATTG
>JABSPR010000332.1 GCA_013214975.1 Flavobacteriales bacterium | reverse complement strand
TTCCTCCATATCCACCATGCCGGTCGCTAGAGAAATAAACGATATCTACTTCAGTTGTCAAACTAGCACTAGACTCAACTCCTAAAGAGTTAATGTCATTATCGAAAATAGTAGGGATTTCCCAATCATACCCTTTGAGCCTAGAAGAGTAAATATCTCCACCACCATAAGGATTCGATCTATATATAAACAATGTTTGTCCATCTGGGGCAAGTCCTATACCAGCATCATGATGCTCTGTATTTATAGTTGTCCCCATATTCTCTGGTGGACTCCAAATACCATCTGTATTATAAGTAATGTATATGTCTTCAAAATATTTATTCTCAGCATCCACTAAACCTCCAGTACTTCCTGGTCTTCTAGATGTAAATATCAATATCGATTCATCGGCAGATATAACTGGTGCATAATCGGAATAGCGTGTATTAGCCCAGCCTAGGTTACTAATTTGGGCATTAAGAGGATCACTCACCAATTCATCTGCATAGTTTGATTGATCAATTAATCGCTCTACTTCTTGATCTGTAAAGTCTTTTAAATTATTCGTGCTAATTGCCGGTATACTCAAATACTCCCTATAAGCTTCAATGGCTTCATGAAACTTCATCTCATAATGATATGCCTTACCCAGATACAATATAGCTTCGAGATCTCCTAGTTCGGCAGCTTTAAGAAGAAACGCAGAACATCCTTTTCTGTTCTTTTTGGAGTTTATCTTACAGATACCAATATTTAAATTTGTTTTAGCATTCAAGCTATCCTCTTGCAAAACTTTTAAGAATAGCGGTAAAGCTTTATTAAACTCTTGTTTTTTGAAGTGCTTATTGGCCATCATCAAAGTGTCGCCCATGGCTTTAGATAAGCGTTGCCCAGAAACCGTTATCGTACTAATTAATACGGTAAAAAGGCATGTAATAAATATCTTATGTAGCATGTTAAAACTAACGTATTGTATTCTCTTCTTAACTGTAAATCATTAACAGCCATCAAATATAAATAATACAGGTTTAAACTGTTCTATTAGAGCCGAATAATCAATTTAGGTGCCATAAAATAATATATTTAAATGAGGTATTTATTAATGGAGTGTGAATTATTAAAATACTATTTTATTGACTTCGAGGTGTCAGTATCTGATTTCTATAAGCCAAGCCTAGAAGCTCAGCTGCATTTTTAACTCCAAGTTTCGCCATCATATTTGATCGGTGTGCATCTACTGTACGAGCACTGATTTTTAGCTCTACTCCTATCTGGCTACTTGTTTGTCCTTTGGCGATTAATTTAAGGATTTGCAATTCTCTTTCAGAAACTACCTTTTTTGAACCTTGGTTAGAATCTTCATTTTTCGACGTTTCCGAATTCTGAATGGTACGCCAAACCTCTTTCAGGAAATACCTTTCTCCCTTAATAACCTTCTTAATAGCCTTGGAGACCTCTGTTACCTGACATATTTTAAGTAAATAACTTGAAATTCCAGCATCATAAAGATCGCTTACATCTTTTTTAATCTTTTTATCAGAGAGAACAATTATTTTCAATAGCGGACTCATTCGTTTAAGCCGTTGAATATATTGAATAGCGGTATCGCCTTTTAAATAGATTTCAGTTATTAGAATATCTGGCTTTTTATTCACCACTAAATCATAGACATCCTCGAAATTTTCAGCTTCACCTAATAATTTAAATTCAGGATCCTTACTAAGGATGGATTTTATAGCATATTTTACGATCGATTGATCATCTGCAATTACAAATCCAACATTCCGATATTCCATGAAAGAATATACTCTTAGAAGTTGAATATGTTTTATTATAAATGATTCATCATGAAAGATTCGAGCTAATACAACCACGAATCATGCTTCTAACCCGTAAAAGGCTTTCTTCTGTAACCACTCAGAGCGTTCGGTATTACAAGCATTAATACTAGGAAGCATTTCAAGTTCACATTATTATCTACAAGAAACTTTAAATCAGCTACGATTATATGATGTAAGGTTTTATGTAAATTTTATTTTTTTCACCCGGATATTTCCGAAAGACTCCAATGCAACTATTAATTGTGATAATTTTATAACATGTATTCAATTGTAGATGTAGAAACTTCTGGGTTTGGTCCTAAAGGAAATAAGATTACAGAAATTGCTATTTACATCTTTTATGGCAAAATAATAATTGACGAATACCATTCTCTCGTTAACCCGGAATGCTCCATTCCATACCAGATAACTCGAATTACAGGCATAACTGACGAAACAGTAGCCAATGCACCTAAGTTCTATGAAATAGCTAAATATGTCCTAAGTTTTGCTCAATTCAAACCAGCCAAAATGAATGCTTCAATTATCATTTAAAGGAATGCGACGGCATATGTTGTGGAAAAGAAACTGTGGAAGATTATAATAATAAAGTGCTTGCGGCAATTGATGAATATATAAAGAATGAAATCGATTTTGCAATCTTAGGTGATGGACGATCTAGCGATGAACGAAGCGTCGTTATTGTGGAAAAAGGCAGTTATAAAGGATATGGATACTTTAAAAAAGAAGACAATCTCCCTTCACGGTTTGGAGATTACATTGATTTTATTACTCCCCAAAGAGACAACAGTGATATTCAAAAAATTCTAAAACAATATTTTAAAAAGGATATGAACACAAGTACTATCATCTATGATAGTAATACAGAATATCTAGAGAATTAATTCTTCAGGAAGATTTAAACTCTTCTTTCAAATTCATTTTCTCTAAGTCGTTATATGTATTGGTTAAGGAATGAATTAAATCAAGCATATCTCCATCTTTTAAATGCATTTCTAAGATATGAGTAGGATCACTTTCGAAATTATAGTAGGATACATTCTTCTCTAAACGATGTCGGTTTTTAACCAGCTTATCTCGAATTAGTTCGTAGTTCCACTCATAATCTGGAGTGAAATGCAGGTAATCTAAGAGATCACCAACATCCTGTTTTAATTCCTTCTTTGTAAGAATCTTTGCCATTAAATTTCAGTCTACTTGGGCCAATAATTCATTGACCCTTCTTTTAGAATGCTTTTACGGCTTTGTCGATGATAAGGTTTGCTTCTTTTTGTTCACTAAACCCAAGTACTTCAATTTGCCCTGGTCCTTTATAGTTCAAAAACCAAGTTTTAACAATTTCCAAAACACCCGGGAATTTATCTTGCAATTCTT
>JABSPR010000331.1 GCA_013214975.1 Flavobacteriales bacterium | reverse complement strand
AATCAAATTTACCATGTTTTCTTAACCAACCTACAACGGTAGATCTGGCTTGGATTCCATATTTCCTAAGAGCTCCATGGGTCGATAGCTCTCCTCGTTCTATTTCTTGAACTATTTGAAGTTTTAAGGATAACGAATAATCTTCCTGAGTACGCTTTTATATAATTACTGTCTTTCATAGGGTTACTGAATTTGTGTAACGCTATTTCAGGACGGGACAATACTAGAATTTATAAAAGCCTCTTACGTTCAGTAAGGGGCTTTTTTTATGTATGTATCGTTAGAACGAGTTTTCGTTCCCCACCGTGATTTCGAAACTCACATAAGTAAATTCCCTGCCACGTACCAAGATTTAAGCAGTGGTCTGTAATTGGAATTGATAGGGAGGTGCCAACCATTGCTGTCTTAATATGTGCGGGCATGTCGTCGTCTCCTTCGTAAATATGTGTGTAGAAGGGCTCTCTTTCCTTTACGACATGATTAAAGCTGTTTTCGAAGTCTGTTAGAACCGATGGGTCTGCATTCTCATTTATTGTAAGTCCAGCAGACGTGTGCTTGATGAAAACATGCAGTATACCTGCTTCGGGTAGTTCGTCAAGATGTCTTTCTATAATATTTGTGACTATATGGAAGCCTCTTTTGAAAGCAGGTAGACTTATTTCTTTTTGCCACATACTTATATGTAAACAGGTGTGCTAATTAATTTTTTTAATCAGTATGTGTAAAATAACTGCAATGCCTAAGAAAATAGAAATAGTAGTTATGAAGAATAGGCATTCTTTAAACCGATGAAAATTTAAATGGAATTCAGAATCTGTACTAGGCAGCATGCCAGCATTAGCCGTTAACAGTTCACTTGATGTTGAACTGGAATTGCTATTAATTAAGGGGAGATTGCCGGAAATATTCTCAGTACTAGCGTTTGTGGCCGGATTATCAATAGCCGTCACCAAGTGTTGAGTCGTTAATAATAGTGAGAAAATAAAAAGGGGTATAAATAATATCCTCATATAGTAATTATATACTATTCACAGGCTATTGCCGATATTTCCACGTTAACATCTTTAGGTAATCTTGCGACTTGAACGCATTCTCTAGCAGGTTCTTCTGATGTAAAATAATTGCCATAAACTTCGTTTATTTTCCCGAAATCGTTCATGTCTGATATAAAGATAGAAGTTTTAACAACATTAGATAAATCCATAGACGCTGCTTCTAGTACAGCCTTTAGGTTTTCCATTACTTGTTTAGTTTCAGCAACTATATCCGAATTTACTATTTCGCCACTAACAGGGTCTAGAGGTATCTGGCCGGAGATATACAACGTTCCATTTTTCAAAATTGCCTGGTTGTAAGGGCCAATTGGTGCTGGTGCTGCTTCTGTATGTATGATAGTTTTCATGGTTCGTTTAATGTATATATGTTAAAAGTCGGTAAATTTTCGTTTCCGGCTAAGTTTTAAGTCTTGTAATACTGAAGATTTTACATTTATATCAAATGTATAAGATTGATGAGGTCCAAAGGGAACCCAAGTAAATCGCATTTCCCAACAATGTAAATTCCGGATTACAGTGAGCCGTGTCATAGTAAGTTTTTTATCTACAAAGTCGTAACCTGATCGGAAGGATAATTTCCAGTTATCCGTAATGTTAATGTCTCCAGAGAATTGAAGTGATGGTTTTAGCATAACCGAGTCTACCATTATAGTTCGTTTCGTTCGGATAGAATCGATTACCATGGCATCTCCCAAACCGATAGTATCCGGGATATAAGTGAAATAATCTTTACTCATAAACTCTCTGTTTAAGCGAAGTTGATAACCTAGTTTTAACGACCAGGGCACTTCGAAGTCCATGAATAAATCCATGTTATTGTTAATGTATGCTAGTTCTTCTGGACTAATTTTGTCGCTTGTTTTCTTTTTCTTGTTTGGTCCTCCTGCAGATAGACGAAGGTTAGCACTAATATTTGCATCAGTAAATCGAGCAATTTTTTTTCTGTCGTCCCAAGCAAATGTATTTAAAGGCGAATTTAAACTGTCGGTGATATACGGATCGAAGTAAGATCTGAAAGTAATGTCAGAGAACTTGCCGAGTTTCACAGAGCCATTAGTTTCTATGTTGCTCCAATTCATTGAATCTGCTAATGCATTGTAGTTTGTAGAGAAGTTTAATCGTTCGAATAGTTTTACTTTTTTAGTTGTTTCTACACTATCCTTTATGGTTTTTACTTTCATCTCCAAGTTATTCTGTATTTTAAAGGTTAAAAGGCCTTGGTCACCCATAGAAGGATACTTGTAAATTCCATCTTCGTAATAAGAAAAATTTGCAGAGTTAAGAGAGTCGTCTGTGATTTCCGTGTAATATCCATATTTATCCAGTCCGAAATCTGGCTGGTATTTGAAACCTACGGTAGGGGTTATTACATGTCTTATCGCTTTTACATTCCCTCTTTTAAACTGATACATACCGTATAGATTCGTGGTGAAATCCCCGGATATACTGTAGTTGTATATGTTGTTTATTTCAGGAACAACAGTTTTTGTTACACTTGAGTCTAGGTGTATTTCACCCCCTGTGTAGTCGAACTGTGCTTTTTGAAAATATGTTCTATTGGTTATTTTAAACTTGGGTGCAAATGTAATATGCTTCAATTTTATTGATGTTCCAACATTACCAACACTTCTTATTCCTATGTTTTTATCAAGTAATATATCGAGGCTATCTCGCGAAAGTTCGCCAGGGGTTGTAACTTGGTTCTTAGAGTCGATTATGTATGAAACTCCAATTTTAGGAAGAGGCTTTTTGCCCGCTGCTCTTTCAATATTATCGAATAAGAAAAAACGCTTTCGGCTCAATGTAACCTGTGGAAGCGTAAAGCTCATTGTTTGGTTCTGTCTGTTTTGCTCGTGTCTTAAATTAGTTGACAGTGTGTGCTTTTTATCTGGATTCGAGAAGATGTATGAGATAGACGATATGTATGTATTCGTTAGCTTTTTCGTGATATCCTCTGCGTTAAACCTGTCGAAAGATTGAGTTTGGTAGTTTACATTGGCATTAAATCTTCGGTAAGGGTTAGCTTTTATGTCTTGATTATGTTGCCAGAGTATATTGTAATCTCTCCTGAGGCTATAGTCTGGCAGCCCTTCTTCACTTAGCTTAATGGTCGACGTTGATAGTTTGAATTTCCCATCATGTTTATATCTTTTCTTGTATCGCATTTCCGCATTCGCATTCCATGATCCGAGTGTCCATAGAGATCCAGTTAATGCTAAATCAAAGTGATCGCTTAAACTCAAATAATATCCACCTTTTTCGAGGAAGAAGCCGAGTGAAGGGGAATTCCCATATGCAGGTATTAATACTCCAGAAGAACGGCCTTTGGAAATAGGGAAAAACCCGAAAGGAACCCCTAGAGGTGTAGGTACATCTCCAATATAAAGGAGGGCAGGTCCACTTACAATTTTGTCTTCTGGAATTATTCGGAGCTTAGTACTTCCAATATAGAAATGGGGATTTTTATGCGCGCATGTGGTATATTTTCCGTCTTTGATGTACATGCTATTGTTTTCAAATTTCTTGACATCTGTACCATGTATATAACCTTCACCTTGCTTTGAAATAATTTTATTGATTTTTCCTTTTTTTGTTTTGAAGTTGTAATCAATAGTGTGGGCATTAAAGGTTTCATCCTTATCTGTAAAAACAGGTTCGCCAATATCTCTATCTAAACTGTCTTTGGTTCCTTCGGCGTGAACAATGTTATTAGTAAGGTCGAAACTTATTTTATCTGATATCAGCTCAATTGTTTCGTATTTAATTTCTGCATTATTGTAGAGATATACTTTCTTCTCTTTTAAATTAAAAACCAACGAATCATCCGCTTCATAAAAAACTTTGGCTTCGATTGTACTAGAATTAGGATCTCTTGCGATTGTATTTGCTATAGAATCTATGCCAACACCTATGGTATCATTATTGGTAATGACGCTATTGTTATTGCTCTGAGCCGTACTAACAAGGGTTAGTAAAAGCATCGGAGCTAATAACAGACTCACGTTAAAAAGTTTTAATAATAGGCGATTCGAACGCAAAACTTTAATTGTTATTTTTGCTTGCATAGCAGAGGTAACGCCAAAATTACTCATAAATAGCATTATGGTGAAACTCTTGTATAATGGTTATTAAAATATATATATGCCAACGATTCGCATAGCTGCTCTGTTAATTTGTCTTGGTCTCTTTGGGACGGCATGTTTCATGCCAAAATTAGTGATTGCTGGGGGGATAAACACAGTTATTATTGATGCCGGTCATGGAGGAAAAGATCCAGGTGCAGTAGGGAGTTTAGTAAAAGAAAAAGAAATTGCCTTAGGTGTGGCTTTGAAATTGGGTCATTACATCGAGACTAAGCTAGAAGGCGTCAAGGTCGTTTATACACGTAAAACGGATATTTTCCCTACGTTACAGCAGCGAGCCACAATTGCAAATGAGAATAATGGAGATCTGTTTATAAGTATTCACGTGAATTCGGGTCCAGCTGCGGCGCATGGAACCGAAACACTGGTTATGGGTACCAATGAAGGTCGGAATATGGCAGCTATACGTGAGAATTCTGTAGTTCTATTAGAAGAAAATTACAAGGATAATTACGATGGCTTTGATCCAAATGCTCCAGAAACGGAGATTATTTTTAGTCTTTATCAAAGTCAACACATTAGTCAGAGTGTGTATTTTGCCGCTAAAGTTGAAGATCAATTTAAAAATAGGGCAGGAAGGAAAAGTAGAGGTGTGAAAAGGCAGGGTCTATTAGTTCTCTACAAGACTGCTATGCCTGGAGTCTTAATTGAAACAGGATTTCTAAGCAACCTTGCTGAGCAAAAATACTTGATGTCTACAAAGGGACAGGATTATATAGCCTCCGCCATTTTCCGGGCATTTAGAGACTATAAGGCCGAGGTTGAAGGAGTAGATGTATCAAGTTTTGTTAAAGAGGTTAAAGCAAGAGTGGTTGAAGTGAAGGTGGTGAAAAAAGAGCCTCTCGTTGTGGAAGATATAATAGAGAAGCCTATCGAGGAAAAGGCTGTGGAGGTTATAGCTGATAAGCAAGAAAAAGTTTCGCAGAATACAGAAGAGTTAGCTGAAGTTAAAAGCGAAATTACTGCGCTCGCTGATACTATAATACGTGAGAAGGGTATTGAAACGGAATCTATTCAAAAGAACAAAACGGAAAAAAGTCCGGCTCAAGGGTCTATTGAAGATTCAGTTGAAAAAGAGAATAAAGGTATAGCGGATGTTGAATCCCTAAAGCTTGAAAATAAAGATGAAATTCAGGTTAAAAAAGAGGTGTTGGATCTAGTGAAAAGTGCGGATCAAAAATCCGGGAATGTTGTTCATAAATCATTGGGTAGTGAAACAGTTTCGGTTGATGATGTGATAGACGTGCCATTAGTAATTGATGAGGATATAAAAGAAACGAAGAGGGAGGAGGTCGATATGGAATTGAAAGCTAAGCCTGAACTGCGTTTTAGGGTTCAAGTGAGGTCGTCAACTAATCTTGTTGAATTGATTCCGGATAACTTTAATGGCCTGACTAAGATCGGAATTTATGTGGATAAAGGAGTGAATAAGTTTGTGTACGGAAGTGAGGATAATATCAAAGCTGCCGTAAATTTACAGAATCACGCAAGAGAAGTAGGGTTTAAGGGGGCTTTTGTAGTAGCTTTTTTAGGCCAGGAGAGAATAGATTTGTCTGAAGCTATTGAGCTGAGTAAGAAGGCTGGCAATTGATTTGAAAGGAAAAAAAGAAATAAAGATTGGTGTTACCATGGTGGTAGCAGTTGCACTGCTTATTGTAGGGGTGAATTTCATGGCCGATAAAAGCTGGTTCAGCGACCAACGCATCTTATTTGCAAAGTACAAGCGCGTAGACGGATTGGCTGCTGGTAATCAAGTTGTACTTAATGGTTTTAAGGTGGGTTCTGTTAAGGATATTGCCATGGATGGAACAGGCAAGTTGGTGGTGAAATTTGTTATACACGATAAGAACTTAAGAATCCCGAGAGGAACAAATGCAAAGATTAAGGGGCTTGGATTAATGGAAAGCAAAGCCATTGACTTGATGTTTCCTGAGTTACTCACTTTAGAAGACTCTCTCTCTATTGAAGAAATAAGCATGCCGTCAATATCTGGAGAACAGGACTCTGCACAGGATACTGGTGCTGATATGAACTTATCTATTAAGGAATCGGCATATTTGGGACGATATCATATATCTGGCGATACGTTAAATTCTGAAATTGCAAAGTCACTGTCGGATGATGTTAATGATTTAGTAGTCCCGTTGAAATTAAAAGCCGAGAATTTAATTCAGTCGATAGATTCTGTGATGGTTGTTGTAACAGCCGTTCTAGATAAAAATGCAAGGGAAAGTTTATCTGAAAGTTTTGTGACGATTAAAAGGGCACTTCATAATTTGGAAAAGGCTTCTATTAATGTGGATTCAATGGTATATGAGAATAGATTTCAAATGAAAGGAATCGTAGATGATACCAGGTATTTAACATCTAGTTTAAAAGGCAATAGTGGTGAATTATCTGCCACTATCAGGAATTTTAGAGCAATTAGCGATTCTATTGCTGACGCGGACATAACGCAAACAATAAATAATGCAAATGATGCCTTTACGGAGATGACAATAATGATGAATAACATAAATAAAGGAGAGGGAACTCTTGGTAAACTTCTAAAGGATTCAGTTCTTTACGGAAATTTAGAAAAGGCGTCTTTGGATCTTGATTTATTATTCAAAGACATGAAAGATCATCCTAATAGATATGTACAGGTTTCTGTATTTGGGAAGAAGGATAAAGGACAGAAAAAGAAGGTAAAGGAGGAATCAAGAAGAAGTAAAAAAAAGTAAGGAAAAAATAATGGAGTTGTCCATTTCTATTGTAGCTATACACAAATCAAATTAATTAACAATGACTAAACAGATAGCGTTCTTCGCATTTATGGCATTAGGGCTTGGTTTATTCTCTTATACAATAATGAGATTAATCTCATTTTTCAAAATAACTCAAGGTGGTTATGTATTGGACAATGTGAACGAGCGTATTACTACAACTCTTAAAGTAGCTTTTGGGCAAACAAAGATTTTAAGAAAACCTATGATTGGGTTTTTGCATGCCTTAGTCTATTGGGGTTTTATGGTTATTACTGTTGGAACTGGTGAAATGGTTGTGGATGGTATGCTAGGAACAGAACGGATTTTAGGAGTCCTTGGACCCGTTTATGACTTTATCACATGGTCGGGAGATGTATTTGCTGCAATTATTGTTGTTGCATGCGTAATCTTTTTGGCTCGTCGCCATATTATAACTATCAAAAGGTTTAGTGGTGTGGAAATGACCAAAGGCTCTACAATAGATGCTACGATTGCCTTATTAATGATTACTTTTTTGATGGTATCCTTGATAGGGATGAATATGGGATATCTTAAAATAGCAGGCAACGACTTAGTGGGATCATATCCGATTAGTTCAATGTTGCTTGGATTGATAGATTCAATGTCTCATGAAGGGCAAGAGTTTTTCTTCGAATTCAATTGGTGGGCGCATATCGTATTAGTATTTACTTTCTTAAATATACTGCCTTATTCAAAGCATTTCCACGTAATCATGTCTATTCCAAATGTGTTCTTTACGAAAATGGGTCCTTTAACTCATTTGAACAACATGCCACACATTACTAAGGAAGTTCGAATAATGATGGAACTGGATGAAGAGGTAGAAGGTGGAGATGATGATGAGGAAATGAAATTCGGAATTAAAGATATTGAAGATGTAAGCTGGAAAGATTTCGCAAATTCGCTTACATGTACACAATGTGGAAGATGTACGGATGTTTGTCCAGCAAATATTACGGGTAAACTATTGTCACCTAGAAAAATAATGGTGGATACTAGAAGAAGGATGAATGATAAAGGCCCTGGTTTAGCGAAAGATCCTGAATATTCAGATGATAAGAGCCTTGTAGGTGTTGAGTATATAACACCTGAAGAGTTATGGGCATGTACTACATGTAATGCATGCGTGCAAGAATGCCCAGTAAATATTGATCATGTTACAATGATAATTGACATGAGAAGGAACTTAGTAATGGAAGCTGCAGAAGCTCCTCAATCGTTTAATGAAATGTTTTCTAATATTGAAAATAACGGTGCTCCTTGGTCTTTTGCACAAGAGGATAGAATGAAGTGGGCAGAAGATATTACAATTAATTAATAATACTAGAACGTAATGACAACAGAGGGTATAGAAAATACGGAAGAGTCTTTAGCTGAATCTCAGAATGAGTCAAATGCAGAAGCGAATGTAGATTCAAATCAAGAAAGTACACCAGTTGAAGAAACACCTGATGCTAGTGTTGAAAGTGCTGATCCAGCGGAGGCTCCTGTAGAGCCAGAGATAATTGCATCTGCTTCTAAGATTGCTAATGTACCTACGATGGCAGAAATGGCAGAAAGAGGTGAGCAGCCAGATGTTTTATTCTTTGTTGGTTGTGCTGGGTCCATTGATGATAGATACATCAGGGTGACGCAAGATTTCGTAAGAATACTTACTAAAGTTGGTATTAAGTTTGCCGTTCTTGGGACAGAAGAAACATGTACTGGGGATCCTGCAAGAAGAGCTGGTAATGAGTTCTTGTTTCAAATGCAAGCAATGACAAATATTGAAATAATGAATGCTTACGATGTAAAAAAGATCGTTACAGCATGTCCGCATTGCTTTAATACATTGAAAAATGAATATCCTGATTTAGGTGGTAATTACGAAGTCGTTCATCATTCAACATATTTACAGCAATTGATTAATGAAGGAAAACTTGTTGTAGAAGGAGGAGAGTCGTTTAAAGGAAAGAAAATAACATTCCATGACTCCTGTTACTTAGGCCGAGGAAATGAGATATATGAAGCTCCTAGGTCAGTTTTAGAACGACTAGATGCTGATCTTGTTGAGATGAAAAGAGCTAAAAGTAGAGGGTTGTGCTGTGGTGCAGGTGGTGCTCAAATGTTCAAGGATCCTGAAAAAGGAGATAAGGATATTAATATAGAAAGATCAGAAGAGGCTATTGAGACAGGCAGCGATATTATTGCTACGGCATGTCCTTTCTGTATGACAATGATGACAGATGGTGTTAAGCATTTCAAAAAAGAAGAGTCAGTTGAAGTTATGGATATCACCGAACTGGTTGTAAAAGCAGGAGATTTCTAGAATGAGATCTTTTGATAGTCTCTCTGGGGAATCCAGAATTTGGATTTATCAATCCAATCGCAAATTTTCCGCTGAGGAGAATTCTTTGATTGAATCGAGTGCCTCGGATTTTGTAAATCAATGGAGCGCACACGGAGCAATGTTAGAAGCTTCTATTAAAGTATTTCATGATTTATTTGTTGTTGTTGCAGTGGATGAAAATCACGCAGGAGCAACAGGATGCTCTATTGATAAGTCATTTAAGTTTGTTTCTGAATTAGAAGAACGTTTTGGTGTGAAACTATTAGACCGTATGGTAGTGGCTTATTACGATGGCGATCTAATTGTAAATTGTTCTCTCTCTGATTTTGAGAATAAAATTGCCAATAAGGAGTGTGATGCGAATACTTTGGTCTTTAATAATCTAATTGAGACGAAGTCTGATTTAGAGGCCAATTGGGTGAATCCGATAAAAGATAGTTGGCAAGCTCGACTACTAGGTTAGTACCTATTCCTGAATAAATATATCCTTTTTACTAAGTGGGCGTTCGGAGCCTCGCCATTTAAAATTAGATAGAAACGGTTCTTCTTCTTCTTTAAAATCTTCTGGAGGGTACATCGTTGCAACGGGAGACGATACGTAGTTTATTCTGTTTATTTCATTATCAAGAACATGAATCCACATTTCTTTACTCGTTGCCTGATTAACTCCGATTAATTCTTTTTCCTCGTTATCATCTCTAATGAAAAAAATACTTTCTCCGGTTCCAATAACATGTATCTTTTGAAGCTTGTTATTGTTGAAATAACCAAGCATTGTATCTCCTTTTATTTGATTGTAATTTATAGAATCATCGATGGATGCAATAAATGCATTTTGATCTAAATGAAATGATTTAACCTCGCTATCATATGTCTCAATAGTAATATGACTTGCAGTTAATTGATAATCATCAAACCATAATATAGGATTGTTAAACATTCGAATAGTAGAGTCTGATTCAGAGTAGGCCATTGAATCACATTTTCCTTGCATGTCGGGTCGGAATAATTTTACATGGTAATAGGCAAAGAAATCTTGGCTATCCGAGATGCTGTCATATCTTATTTTTAATGTATCGCCATAAGTATACATAGTATCTGTGTTGTGAATCTGAATAAGTACACTATGGTCGCTTACAATAGCATCTGTACCATTATTTTTGAAACGGGCATAATTTCCAACAACTGTAGTATTATTTGCAGTATCTATTATGGCAACGTTGTGCTTTGCAATTCCTTCATTTTTGTCTTGGTCATAAAAGAGACTATCCCCTTCAACACGCTGACCATCCGATTCTATAAAAGCATTTTTTGTAAATAGGGCAGTGTTGTTTTTTGAGTTATGCCAGCCTCTTTCACAATAGATGTAACTACTCTTTTCTACTATCTCTGTTGGGCCTAGGAAATTTGCTACATCTGTATTTATATTGTAATGCAGAGTATCGCATGTGATCGTATATGAAGGGTTGGTGATTTTGACGCTGTCTTTGAAATTTAGTGTTTTGTAGGTGCTATTATAGTTTCCTTGCTTACTTACCAAGACACTTTCTCCATCAATAATTCTTCCATGATTAGTGTATTTGCCGATATCTAGATCCATATTGTAAATCATGTATTCGGTAAAGAGTGTAACGTCTTTGTCTATCATCTTAACGTTACGCTTTATATCCGCAAGCTTGGTGTTTCCGTCGTAATAGACTTCATCCCCATATATATCTAGAGAACTCCCTTTGGTAATATGCACATTACCATAAGCGATAAGAATGTTGGTCTTGGTTAATAGATGCGCGCTATCGCAATGCATTATAGCTTCGCCATGTTTAAATGCGACGTTACCTAGAAGTCTTTTTGCGTTTTTACCTAAGGATTCATCAAAGGTTAAGATGTCGGCAGCAAGAAGCTCTATCTTCTTCTTCGCAAATGAAATTTGGGGAGAGGCAAAAAATAAAATTATACAAACAAATAAGATGCTCGAAATGGCTGACTTTCTCATTTGAATATTAATTTCTCGTGCTCTTCTCGATGCGTCTTTAATTTATTTGTCTAAGCTAGAACAGCTGTTCTGTGTAATGTTTGTGTTCTGTCAGGACCAACTGAAACGATTGTAATAGGAGTCTTTAATTCGGCTTCCAAAAACGTTATGTAATCGTTTAACTCAGTTGGGATTTCATCTATCGATGACATTCCTGTTAGATCATTATCCCATCCTTTTATTGTTTTGAATATAGGTTGAACTAGTTCAGGATCTACATCATAAGGAAAATAATCGATGGTCTCACCATTGTATTTGTAATGAGTGCACGCCTTGATTTCTTTAAAGTTACTTAACACGTCTGCCTTCGTCATAATCAGTTGGGTAACACCATTTAGCATTATCGTGTATTTAAGCGCAGGAAGGTCAATCCATCCACATCTTCTTGGTCTGCCAGTAGTAGCTCCAAATTCATGTCCTGCTTTTCTTAATGCCTCACCTGTTTCGTCCTCTAACTCGGTAGGGAAGGGGCCACTTCCAACTCGAGTGCAATAAGCTTTAAATATGCCAATTACTTCTCCTATTTTATTTGGAGCAACTCCGAGTCCAGTACAAGCGCCTGCGCATGTTGTAGTCGAAGATGTTACAAAAGGGTAAGATCCGAAATCGATATCTAATAATGACCCTTGTGCGCCCTCAGCAAGTATGGATTTACCTTCATTTAATTTGTTGTTAAGGTAGTGCTCGCTATCTAATTGCTTTAGTTCTTTAAGCTTTTCTATACTTGAAAAGAAGGCCGTTTCAGCTTTAGCTAAATCATACTCAAAGTTGTGGAAATCTAGGATTTGTAGATGCTTTTCCTTTAGGAAATTATATCTCTCTTCAAAATTAGCTGAATTAATGTCGCCAACTCTTAAACCATTTCGGCCAGTTTTATCCATGTAAGTAGGGCCGATTCCTCTTAATGTAGAGCCGATCTTATGTTTTCCTTTTGCTTGCTCTGAAGCAGCGTCTAGCAACTTATGTGTAGGTAAAATTAAATGAGCTTTTTTAGATAAAAACAAGTTGGTCTTGTAGTCAACATTCATCTCTCTTAGCTTGTCAATTTCTACTTGAAAAACTACAGGATCTATCACAACACCATTGCCAACTACGTTAATAGATTTCTTATGGAATATACCTGAAGGGATAGTATGTAGAACGTGTTTAATGCCTTCGAATTCTAACGTGTGTCCAGCGTTTGGACCACCTTGGAATCTTGCGATTACTTTGTAGTTCGGTGTAAGAACATCCACGATTTTACCTTTTCCCTCATCTCCCCATTGAAGACCTAATAATACATCAACTTTCATTTCTTTAAATCACTATTATGTTTGACTTATTTTGTTTTTTTCTGTTACCGTTACTTTAGTCGTTCCCGGTAGATTCTTTTATATCCTGATCCACCTCTGATTCACAGGTGTCGCATAATCCAAACAGATTTAGCGAATGTTCTAGGTTGCTAAATTTGTATACATTTTCTATCATCGATTTGATATCTTGAATCCTGGGATCGCAGAATTCAACTACCTTATCACACTTAGTACATATAACATGATCGTGTTGACGATAGTTATACGACTTTTCAAATTGGGCTAAATTTTTCCCGAATTGATGTTTTTTAACCAAGTTGCAATCAATCAATAGATCCATTGTATTATACAACGTTGCTTT